>JBEANW010000484.1:0-8227 GCA_041165225.1 Cyanobacteriota bacterium
CTCAATAGTATCAACCTGTAATCGATAACCGTAGAGTAGCGCCATCCCAAGGAGAGGTTCCGTTTCTGATTCTGCAATGTAAATTTCGCGGTACTGCCCATCTCAAATCACAGTCGCAGTATATAAATCGAACAGGGTTTCACTGCCATCGCCTAAGGTGACAATATCAGAGGCACTCCAAGGTAAATTAAGAGTAGTGATGATTGCAGCTGGCAACGATAGAAATCCACTAAAACCTGTATCAATCACAGTATCGATCACTTGTCGTTGTCCATTCAAGTTGCCGACAACAAGGGGAAGCGTTGCTTCACGACGTAAATTCACGACTCCGTAAATCATGGATGCTGCTTCAGACTTCGTGCCCCAAAATGATCAACGGCGCGATGTCCGATCCGAATTACCCAGGGTTGAGCATCGGGATATCGCTCAAATAGGTGATTGGTGGCAGGTACGACATTATCATCGACCTCAAAGGCTCCAGTTTCGATGTCGATCGCCACAATTTTTTCCCCGTTTCCCGCTTCGACTTGCTGCCGAATGCCAGACTCATAGAGTTCTTCACCACGTCGAGCTATCTCTTCTTTGCTGTAACGTCGTTGTCTAATTACCATAGGCTTGAACTCTTTGCGGTCTTCGTCATGATCGCAGTCCTCTTGGTCAGATGTTTCTCTTCATCAGTGTATCTTACGTCAAATTCAATCCGATGTTAGTTCTTGCTAGCGATTTCTTCTTTCCATACTGGCTGAGACACTATATATTGTTTTGTTGCAAGGAGATCGCGCCGACCTAGGTGAGCAAAAATCAAGCCTCTAATAGTGATTGCCCTAGATACTGGCGCTGATCGGTAATTCCTGGGAGGGCAAAAAAATAGCCCCCACCAATGGGTTTAATATACTCTTCTAAAGCTTCGCCATTCAAGCGATTTTGCACAGCGATAAACCCTTTTTCTAGATCAGCTTGAAAACAAACAAACAATAAGCCCATGTCCAATTGTCCCGCTGGATCAAAGCCCCGCGAGTAGTTAAAACCTCGGCGGAGAATGCGATTCTCATCTGTTGCTTTGGTTCGGGGATTTGCCAAGCGAATATGAGTATCGAGGGGGACTCTCATGCCCTCTGGGTCGTTGCTGTAGTCGGGAATGTCGGATTCATGATTCAGGCCCAAAGGAATGCCCGTGTCTCTCTTCCGTCCCATGATTGTTTCTTGCTCTTGCAGTGGCGTTCTATCCCAACGTTCCACTAAGTTACGCACAACTCTGACCACTTGATAGCTGCCACCGACCGCCCAAGCTGGTTCATCGGCATTTTCCTGCACCCAAGTCAGACTATCCATCAGCGCCTCATCCTGGGGATCTAAGTTAGCGCTACCATCTTTAAACCCTAAGAGGTTGCGTACAGATGTGGTGCGGGGTTTATTCAACTTGTTGGGCTGCTGAAAGCCTTCCATTTTCCAGCGCAAGGTAATTACATCAGAGAGATTTTTGATAATATCCCGTAGGGCATGAAGGTTGGTTTCGGCTTCATTGGCACAAAATTGCAGCAGCAAATCTCCGTGGCAAAGGGTGGGATCTAGCTGATCATTGGGGAAGTTCCCCATTGCAGATAAACGTTTCGGCTTGAGGTCATTTAACCCATAGCGTTGGTCAAATAGGGACTGTCCAAGGGCAACGGTAATTGTCAAATTATCAGGAACTACTTTCGGCCCTAAAATCCCTGAATCATGGGGGGGATAATGGGGATCTCTGGCGGGAGGAGTACCTCCTTCCATGAGGAAGTTAATGCGCTGGGTCAAGGTTTTGAACAGACGTGATAACTCTTGGCGGCTAGTCGCTGTGGTGTCAAAGGCAACCACTAGAGCCGATGCTGGGGCTGGAGTAGTAATTCCAGCCTGATGAATGCCATAAAAAGAAACTGCTTGTTCGGCGGGGTTGTCTGCCTTGGCAAAAAAACGGCGATAGCTGAGGGAAGCCAGGGCTGCTGCTCCTCCTGCGCCGACCATGCCGAGCAAGAGATCTCGACGGGTAAGGCGAGGGGTGATCCTCAATTCGGGTCCCTTGGTGATCGTCGTTTCCTGTTTTCTGTCCGTCGCGATCGCTTTATTTTTAGCCATTGTTGTGCTCTTTTCTCTTCTCTAACCTGAATTAAACTATTTTGCTGTCGCCACTTTTAGCGTGCCTTTAGGGTTACTCAACAACCCACAGAGCATTTGATATTCCCCTGATTCGAGATTTGCCGTCAGCTTTTGGGTAAATCCAGGGGCAATGTTTTCTCGTTCTTCCAAGACCATTACTCCTTCCAGAATTTCCCATTCCACAGGGCGATCGCTCGTATTCTTGATCACAAATGTCGTCTTCCCCGCTGCCACGGCTAAATCTCCAGGTTCGCAGCCTGTGTTACTTACCGTCACTGCTATCTCTGGAACGGCAGGAGCAGATGAATCCGCCGAAGTAGTGCTACAGGCGGTCATGGCACAAGCCATTACCAAAACTAGGCTTTTGAGGAGCATTGCTTGATTATTTAATTGATGGTTGAAACTGTTGAAACGCATTATTTTAGACTTCCTTTTATTTACTCAACCCCTAAAACGCCCCGCAGTTGCGAAAGATCTTCTGCATGACTAGCAAGCATTGGCTTTAGTTTCTGGCGATCGCTTTCTGATACTTCTTCGTAGCTGACAAAGCCTCCTGATGGTGCTTTATAGGCAACGAGAACTTGTTTGATTTCATCAAAGTTTTGGTCGATTTTCCCGTGCAGCTCTGGATCGTGTTTTTCCAACAGAGGCTGCAATAGCTGGACAATTTTTTCCGACCCTTCTAGGTTGGCGTTGAAGTCCCAAAGGTCAGTTCGGCTGTAGCGGTCTTCTTCTCCAGTAACCTTGGTGGCAGCTACTTCTTCGATTAACGCTGCGGCACCGCCTATCATATCTTTCGGCTCAATGGTGAGTTCGGCAATACGCTCTTGGAGAGTCAGGGTGTCTTTCATCAATCCCTCGGCGATGGGTTTCATCCCTGCGGTGGAATTGTCTTTGAACAACGCTTTTTCTAAACGATGAAACCCTGTGAAAGCAGGATCATCAGCCTTTTGGGCAAAATCATCTTCCCGCGCATCCATGCTGGCATCTAGGTCAGCAAACAGTTCCGCAATCGGCTCACTGCGTTCCCAGTGAACCCGCGCAGGGGCATAAGCTGCTTTCGCTTTTTCTATATCCCCTGCAATTACAGCGTCGGTAAACAGTTTGGTTTTCTCCGCTAACTGATCGGTTTCCTGAATAACATAGGTTTTGTACTGGTCAATGGACTGCTGTAACTCTGCGGGGTCAACTTTCGCCGATGTAGCCGAAGTTACTTGAGTAGCATCTGGGGTATTGCTCACAGGTTCTTTTGCTGCTGGAGAACAAGCTCCTAGGGTCAATAGACAAGCTGCGATGACCATTGTTTGACGCTGAAAAATCTGAAAAATAAAATGCATTTTTAGAAGATTCCTGATAATCAATTGAATTGAGAGACTAATTTAAGAGTTTGAAATAAGCTTATGGCTTAGAGCTTAGAGCTTATAGGTGAAACTGTTTTGCTGCCCCAAAGGAACAGCAGCATTGTCGGGATCAAATAACCTAGGTACACAATCACCTCCCCAACTGTAGGTGCTTCGCGGTAGCCAAAAAAGCCAGATAGTAGTGTGCCAATAAATCCGTGTTCTGGCAAAATATTGCTGACATCGTAAACTAAGGTTTGGAGCAAGTTCCAAACCCCTGCTTCGTGGGCTGCTCGCACCGCTCCTGAAAGTAGCCCCGCGGCGACCAAAATAATAAATGCCCCTGTCCATCTAAAAAATTTCTTGAGGTTGATACGAATTCCCCCCTGATAAATGCCCATGCCCACGGCGATCGCTGCCGCGTAGCCAAAGAGCGCCCCCATCGGTGCTTTTGCTCCCAATCCTTGCTGGAAAGTGGCTAAGAGAAATACAACCGTTTCTAACCCCTCCCGTAACACGGCAAAAAATGACATGGCTACTAGTGCCAAACTCCATTTATTTTGCGATTGAGCAGCGGTTTCTACCTGGGATTGCAATTCTCCTTTCATCGATCGCCCAGCACGGCGCATCCAAAACACCATCCAAGTCAACACTCCCACCGCAACTACCGAAATAATCGAGGCAAAAAGCTCCTGTTCTTGTTGAGGAAACTCTTGACTAGCTATCTGCAAAATAATAGCAACAAACAAGCACACCAGACTCGCCAAGACAACTCCCATCCAGATGGCTTTCATCAAGTGAGTTCTTCCAGTCTGCCTTAGATAACTCGCAATAATGCCCACGATCAAGGCTGCTTCAACACCTTCGCGAAACATAATGAGGAAAGGAAAAAGCATAAAGTTTTCTTGGCACAAATCAATAAACGTCTTGTTAATAATTTGACGTTAATTGGTAATAAAAGTCAACTAGCAAGCTATAAAGAAATCCTATTAATGTTGTAGGCTGTCAGAAATGCTACCTAAAACTTGCTCTAAATCTAGAAAATGAATCATTTCGATTGCTGAAGTTTTCTCAGAGAGAGCATTATGGCTACCCAGGTAATTCCCCAAGCTTCTCTCTGAAAATAGGTAATTGATATAATCTTGAATTAGTAACTAAATATTAATGATTATTAATGTGGATAAAGATTGCTCAAGCTATTAGTCACGAAACAGGTCAAGAGTTTGTAATTGTCAACAGGAAATCTGTCAGCGGGGGCTGTATTAACCAGGGTTATCAAGTCAGCAGTCAAGATAGGGCTTATTTCGTTAAGTTAAACAACGCATCCCAAGAGGAAATGTTTGCAGCGGAAGCTTTAGGTTTGCAGCAGATGTTTGCCACCCAGACAATTACTGTGCCACAACCAATTTGCTGGGGAACAGCAGGCAATTCTAGCTATATTGTGTTGCAATGGCTAGATTTAGGAGCTGCAAACAATCAAAGTTGGACAGTAATGGGTCATCAGTTGGCAGCGATGCACCGCATAGGAACCAATAAAAACTTTGGCTGGCCACGCAATAATACCATTGGTTCGACACCTCAGATCAATACCTGGAGTGATAATTGGGCAGACTTTTTTGCCGAACAGCGAATTGGTTATCAATTAAAGCTGGCTCAACGTCGTGGGGGTAGTTTTGCTGAAACCCATCGAGTAGTTGAGGCGGTGAGAGAACGACTTGCGACTTGGCAGCCTCTATCCTCCTTAGTTCACGGGGATCTTTGGTCAGGGAACGCTGCCATTAGTAGAGATGGTACACCGATTATTTTAGACCCTGCTACCTATTATGGCGATCGCGAAACAGATCTGGCAATGACAGAATTATTTGGTGGGTTTCCCACCGCTTTCTACAACGGCTATAACGAAGCTTGGGAATTAGACAGCGGTTATCAAAATCGGAAAAGTATCTACAATCTGTATCATGTTTTAAACCACTTCAATCTGTTTGGCGGTGGATATGCTAATCAAGCCCAGACAATCATTCAGCAGTTAATTTCTTAGAAGAATAAAAAAACAAGCATCTAAATAAATAGATGCTTGCTAAATAGACTATTGAAATCGTTTTAAGAATTAATATATTTTGAACCAATAAAATTGACTATAATTACCATAATTAATTAGCCTTTCAGGCCACTTGATGTTCTAACATAGTGCCTAATTGTTCAATACCTTTATGCAAATGTCTAGTAACAGTCATGGGACTAATGCCAATATGTTTAGCAGCTTCTTTACGGGGTAAATCCCAGAGAAATACACATTCGATCGCTGCTTTAGTTTTATCTTCTAGTTGGTTTAAGGCTCTTTGTAGTTGGAGCTTATCCTCCTCTAGTTTACGCTGTTTCAAATAGTTGGGATCAGCGATGGTGTCACCAAAAGTAATGGACGAATCGGTGGAATTATTAACCGCTGCGTCTAAACTAATGGGTAGACGATTTTGTAAAGCTAGCTGACATTCGCTCCATTCCTCTAAGGGAATCCCTAAACCAGCGGCTAATTCATTATCTCTAGGTAAACGCCCTAGTTTTTCAATTAAGTCTTTACGCAGTTTCTTGCCTCTAGTATAAAGTTCTTGCCATCTACGGGGAATCCGCATCATACTACCTTTATCTCTTAAGTAGTGCAGCATTTCACCCCGAATATAAGGAATCGCAAAAGAACTAAAGGCTGCTCCCTGTAAAGGGTCAAATCTTTCGATCGCTCTAATCAAACCTAAATAACCAATTTGTTCTAAATCTTCATAAGGTTCGGCACATTTGCGACAAATTTGATGCGCTACTTTTCTAACTAAACCTACATTTAATTCAACTAATTTATTCCGCAATTTTAAAGAAGGATTGCGATGGTAATTTTGTAATAATTCCATGCAACGATAACTAAGAGTTTGAGTAGCCATAACAAAAAGTTTTTGGGATCAACAATCTATTTATATGAATCTAAATCTCATTTTCTGTTGAGAGCAGAAACTGCACCATAGTTGTTTCACGGAAAAACTTGATTAAGTTTTTATATTCTCCGAACAAATACGCATCTTAAATTTGGCTATCTTCTGGGAATTTAAGTTAATCAAATACCGATTTGAATTAGATTTGATTGAATTTTGATCAAGTCTAATTAACGACTCTATTGGTGAAAATGCCTAATGTTAATTAATTACGTCAAGACGAGAAACGCTATATTCCAGTAAGATCTAAAAAATGGCCAAAATTCAAGTACATAATCATGACGACAGCAACCACAGAGCAGTTAAAAAGCGCGATCGCCACTTATAAAGATCAAGTCGATTACCTGGAAATTCGCGTTGAACAGAGTGAATCGACAGGGCTGGCTTTTCGTGGCAAACAGCTAGATTCCATAGATCGTAGTTTTGCTCTGGGGGGAGGCATTCGCGCTTGTCATCAGGGTGGTTGGAGTTTTGTCACTTTTAACGGTTTGCAAGAGCTTAACGCCAGGATTGAAGAAGCAATTGACCAGGCAAAGTTGGTAGGGAAAGAAGAGACTCGGCTTGCTAAGGTAGAACCCATTGAAGATTATGTCCCAGAAGAGATTAAACGCGATCCTCGCACTGTATCTCTCAAGGATAAACGGGAACTATTGGAAGCCTATAACGAGATCTTGCTCAATTTTGACCCCCGCATTCAAACTACTATGGCGAGTATTGGCGATCGCTTTGGGACGAAAACTTTTCTGAACTCGACTGGTAGCTGTATTGTCCAAGAGCGATTAGATATTAATGGACGATTTGCGGCGATCGCCAAAGGAGAAGACGGTGTTGTCCGCCAAGGTTTTGAATCCGTTCATTCCCGTAATGATTTTGATGCTCTAGTGGGGATTGAAGAACGGGTTAAAGGGGCAGCAGAGCGAGCTATCCGACAGTTATCAGCCAAATCTGTTAAAGGTGGTCAGTATACGGTAATTCTTGATCCTTATCTAGCAGGAGTTTTTATTCACGAGGCTTTTGGACATCTTTCCGAGGCTGATTTTGTCTATGAAAACCCCAAGATGCAGGAATTGCTCACCCTGGGCAAACCAATGGGCATTAAGCAGTTAAACGTGGTTGATGATGCCACCATGAAGAATCTGCCTGGATCGATGAAGTACGATGACGAAGGAGTGCCAGGACAACGGAAGTATTTAATTAAAAATGGGGTGCTAACGGAACGATTGCATTCTCGTGAGACGGCAGGAAAAATGACTGAAGCCCCCACAGGAAATGCCAGGGCAATTCGAGCCAACTATCCTCCCATTGTACGGATGACAAATACGGCGATCGAACCTGGGGATACTCCTTTAGCCGAGATGTTTGCAGGGATTGAAGAGGGAGTTTATGCCGTCAGAATGTTGGGGGGACAAACTAACGGTGAAATGTTTACCTTTGCCGCCGCCGAAGGCTATATGATCCGCGACGGCAAAATTGCCGAACCCGTCAGTGACGTAACTTTATCAGGTAATGTGTTCCAAACTTTGCAAGATATAGATGCAATTAGTAGCGATACTCTCTACACCAATGGTGGTTGTGGAAAAGGAGGACAATCCCCTTTGCCTGTTAGCGTTGGTGGTCCTCATATTCGGATTCGGAATGTTGTCGTTGGCGGAAGATAAATTAGTTCGGAGTTCGAAGTTCGGAGTTCGGAGTTATTATCCAAGCTAGTCGCTAGTTGCTAGTCGCTAGTCGCTAGTTATTATCGCTAAATAATTCTTCCCCTAAAAATTCTCGGATTTC
>JBEANW010000485.1:0-2672 GCA_041165225.1 Cyanobacteriota bacterium
CTGCCGTTACTAACAGAATTGCTCCGATAACGATTAAAGCAGAGCCTGCCATCGCGAGAGAACCCTCCCAGCTTTTAGTAACTTCGCCGATCTGATACTTGTGTCGTCCAAAACGTTGCCCAATAATTGCTGCCATCCCGTCACCCCATGCCATGACCAAAATACCGATGACGGCATACTGAGGAGTGTTGAGCCAGAAACAGGCAGCGAGGATGCCCATGCTGATAGCGTAAAACAAAGTCCCAAAACTTTTACGTCCCACACTTTCGATACTGGGCAGGATCGGAATTAAGTAAGAGAGAATGGCGATCGCCGCCGCAATTATAGCAGCACTAACAATTACCGCTCGGGAAATATCTAGCCACCAAGCTAATAAAATTACATTGCCACTGCCAATATGAACCACCTTGCGAGTCAGTTCAGGGTCGTTTGGGAGCAAACGGCTCAATCCCTCCGCTACCAATACTAGTATCCCTAGATAAGCAAAGACAGCTCCTAAAGGAATTGCAAGATCCACCAGAGTATTGTTCATAAATTCATAAATATAGATATAGTACCAAAGAGGGAAATTGGACTGAGAAAATTTCTCCCAAGGAATTTAACTTTCCATGACTATGATTAACTGTGGATTGCGCTAATTGCTACAAAAACTCTGTCGTACCTATGGTCAGGAAAAAACTCTTCATAATCTTAATTGCAATTATCGGAATTACCGCTTGGATTTTGCCTGTTGCCGCCGAACAGATGCCCTTTGTTCAAGACCTCTCAGTCTATTCCAATCTACTTCGCCAGGTGAAGGATGACTCCCTCAATTCTGCCTGTATACGTTTAGATGGACGTTGTTTATTCAAGCTAGCAGCGACGGACTCTGAATTATTAGCCGACAGAATTAACGAAATTCAACAGCGTTTTGGAGAGGTTGCGGCAGACTATTTAGCCGATCTCGATAGTCAGCCCAAAGTTACGGTAAAACCCAACGGCAATTTACAAGACATCTATCTCACCCTCAGCAATACTGCCGATACGACATCAGACAAGACTTGTGCCGATGGCAACTGTACAACACAACGCTCAGAACGTCTATTCACCGTTACTACCATTGATGCCGAGGCTAATGATGTGGGAGTACCTGTGAGGACAAGACAGCTAGAATTTGCCATTGAGCAGGGTTTAGAGACAGCTAAGAAAGAGCGATCGCCACAATATTTGCGCCAACACATAGTTATGGGACTGGGTATCTTGTTATTTATGGGACTGAGTAATTTTCCCCTAGATCGCAGAGTGCGAATTTCTCGTCGGTTATCGAGAAAACTTGCCCCCACGGCAAAATTGAAAACCTTATCCCTCACAGAACAGTTAGCTCGTCGTCAACAATGGAATTTAACCGAGATTCAATTTCGGGTGCTGCAATTAGGGCAGGTTTTATTATGGTGTGGAGGAATCCTCACAATTTTAAATCTCTACCCCCAGACGCGGATTATTCCTTTTTTGCTGATTGCTGGCTTAAGAATTCCCTTTCGGATTGCGATCGTCGTCTTCGTGGTTTATTGTTTGATTCGTTTGACCTATTTCTTGATTGCTAAAATCAGCGCCGCGGCGATCGATACTCAGTCGAAGGATCTGAAAATTAATCAGCGGGGTAAGTTACGCATCAACACCACCACGAGAATTTTACGTAGCGCCGTCACGATTATCTGGGTGGGAATCGGTATCCTCGCAGCTTTTTGGGTCAACGGTGTTAACCTCGCCCCATTGTTAACAGGAGCGGGGATTTTTGGTTTAGGTTTATCCTTAGCTTCCCAAAATCTGATTAAAGATGCCATCAATGGCTTTATCATTATTTGGGACGATCGCTATGCGGTGGGAGATGTGGTGGATATCGGTACGGTGGGGGGCATGGTAGAAAATATCAATCTACGGATTACTCAGTTAAGAGATGCCGAAGGTCGATTGATCACCGTCCCCAATAGCGCCGTGGAGATTGTGTCAAACCATTCTAGTCAGTGGTCTAGAGCCGATTTAACTATTCCCGTGGCATATCAAACTGACATTGATAACGCTTTTGCCGTAATTGGCGAAGTGGCTCAAGCTCTAGCGGAAGATTGCGAGTGGCGCGATCGCATTTGGGAGTTTCCCCAGGTTTTAGGAATTGATCAATTTAGCGATCGTGGAATTTTAATTCGCGTCTGGATTAAAACCGAACCTCTACAACAATGGGATGTCGCCAGAGAATTTCGCCGTCGAGTTAAAATTGCTTTTGATCAAGCGGGAATTCCTATCCCCATTCCCCAACAGCAAGTATTATTTGACCGTAAAACGCCTAAAAAAGTATTTAAAAAAGCTCTGAATAATATTAATAATATCGAGCAAAATTAAATAGTTACATTTAGTTAATCGCCAACAATTTTGTAATACATTCCCTTTGTATAATACTTGTGTTTATTTATTCAGTAAGCACTGCCATGCACAAGGGTTTATCGCTAGTATTTTCCATCGGGGTTTCCATCGGTTGCGGGGGGTTGGGCAACTTGCTTTTGGCAAGTTCGGTGACAGCACAAGATGTTACGGCGGACGGGACGACTAATACCACAGTAAATTCCGACGGCAGGGGAAATTTTAACATTGAGCAAGGCGATCGCGCGGGGAATAATCTTTTTCATAGCTTTGGCGAT
>JBEANW010000486.1:0-3106 GCA_041165225.1 Cyanobacteriota bacterium
AAATCGAAGAAGAACGTCGCTTATGTTATGTGGGCATCACCCGCGCTCAAGAACAGCTCTTTTTAACCTATACCAGAGAACGTCGCCTGTGGGGGAATCGAGAACCAGCGATATCTTCCCAGTTTTTACAAGAACTGCCAGAGGAATTAATTGATAGCAATATTAATGTAACTAGTGCCTATCGTAGTCGTATCCGTGCCGAAAGAACTTCCCAAGCGATCGATATTGACTGGAGTGTTGGCGATCGCGTTTTACATCATGAATTTGGTGCAGGGGAAGTTACCCACGTTCTAGGTAGCGGAAAGAAAGCTACTTTAGCGGTGAAGTTTCTGAGTATGAATGTGACGAAGATTATTCCTAAAATTGCACCGATGGAAAAAGTGGAATGAGACTTTCTGGAGACGAAACCGATAATCAAATTACAGGATCAATACTCATGTCTAACAGATTTCATTCCTCTGGTTATCGCCCACTCCAAAAGTTCAAGGTCATCCTGTCAGGGCTTAGGGTGGCAGTAATTAGTGATTTTAGTGTTGCTTACAAGGTAATTTTGTCCGTACCTGTCTTGGGTGTTTCTTTTCTGCTTCGCCAATGGGTAGATGTTACCGTGATCTTATTGACTATGGGGCTGATGCTGATCTCTGAATTATTCAATAGTGCGATCGAAGTTTTATGTGACTTAGTGGAACCTCAACAAAATGAGCAAATTCGAGTCACTAAAGATATTGCAGCGGCGGCGGCTGGTCTGAGTATTCTGGTTTGGGGGGCAGTGTTAACTATTGAAATCATTCGACTGGTACAAGTACAGTAGCGATCGCACTTTCACTATATATAGGACAATTCGTACTAGACCCATAGCAATATTGATCTCAAATTTTGCCAAAAGGTTGACCATACTTGCGCCAGTTTTCCTTATTAAACGGTGACTGCCAACGCAAGATTAATTCTCGTTCCAGTTTTAGCCTGGCGGTTCTATTTTCTGGAGTATCGTACCAAAAAGCACTACATACCTTAACCTCCAAGTCGTATTTCCGATGGAGTTCAATATAGTTTGAGATATAATCTCGGCAATCATGTACTCCATTCCATCTTTGTTTAGCGGTTTGCATCGTTTCCCCTATATAGAGCAGAATTGGCACAGTGTGATCGATGATGAAATAGATACAAATTTTTGCTTCCTGTTGCGGCGATCGATAAAATGTTGAAGAATGTACCTTTAATTGAAAGGGATTAATTGACTCATGATCGCAATGACTTTTAGGCGGATCAAAGAGACTAGTTTGCTGAATAGGCTTTCTAGCTAAAGCCCGTTGTTGATCTAGAAATACCTGCTGTTTCCACTTAATTAGAGCCTCTTGACTCATTACCTGTTTGGGTTGTTCGACTCGATAGGCAGATCGAGATTCAAATAATTTAAACTGTCTGGACACAAAAAGCGCTCAATCTAAAACAATCAACCGCACATCATATCATTTTCTCTTCTTCCGTCGATAGTGAAAATTAAACTCCCAGCGACCTAAAAAGTTACCAAAAACCGCGTTTTCCAGTAGGCATTGTCGTCATCCAGTTAGTCTTCGTTTCCTCTAACTGTTCTTTGGTTAAGTTGGTATCGCTCAGATTTGTCCCACAAAGATTTGCGCCTTTCAATTTAGCGTTTTTGAAGTTAGACCCGCTTAAATTTGCACCTCGCAAGTCAACTCCTTCTAAATTAGAAGCATAAAACATACATTTATTGAGATCCGCATTACGGAACATTGCCTGTCTCACATCACAATTATTGAAGTTAGACCGACTCAAATCTGCCCCCTGAAAATCAACTCGAATCAGTTTAGAATCGTAAAACTTAGATTCAGATAAGTTAGCTTTTTGTAAATTCTGCATACTCAGATCTTTCAAGCCAAAGTCTTTTCTGCCAGCATCATAGGCGCTTAAAATTTCTTCCGCCGAAATCTTTACGGGTTTGGGAGGGGCTTTAGCTCCTTGATCAAGAGAAGTTGTCTGACCCATCTGAGTTCTTTGATTGGTTGTTCTGGCGCTACTACGGGAGTATCTAGAAGCAGTGGCACTTTTGCCTCCTGCACCCCTTGCCGTGCGGTCGGTCATTTGACTTCGGCGAGATGAACCAATGCCAGTTCTATTCGTGCTGATATTGCTCTCTATGGGGGCAGTATTACTCAGCATACTTCCCGCTAAACTATCTACATGTTTTTCTAGATCTAAGACATCTAATGCTTCCTGAGCCGTTTTATAGCGACTTTTAACCGCTACCTCCAGCATCTTGGTCAATATTTCTGCAAAACCGTCGCTGACATCTGCATACTTGAACCAGTTAATGTCCCCCGTAATCGGGTCGCATTCCATGTTTTTTGGTGCTTTACCACTCATCAAATACATACAAGTAACTCCCAAGGCGTAGATATCACTAGCATATACAGGACGCATTGCTAGTTGCTCAGGGGGGGCGAATCCAGGGGTACCCACGGCGAAAGCCGTTAAGGCGGTTTGATTAGCAGCCACAGAATCTACTTGATTTTTAACCACCCCAAAATCAATTAAGACCAGCCTGTCATCAATTTCGCGACGGATAATATTAGCAGGCTTGATGTCTCGGTGAATCACTTTTTGCAGGTGAATATCTCGCAGTATAACCAAAACTTCTTTGAGTACCTGTCTCGTTTTGGCTTCGTTTAAGACTCCATTTTTCTTGACTTCTTGCTGGAGATTATTGCCCTTGACAAATTCTTGAATTAAATAAAATTGCTGACGATCTTCAAAAAAGTCTAGTAGTCTTGGTATTTGAGGATGATTGCCAACTCTACCGAGGGTTTTTGCTTCTCGCTCAAACAATTCCCGTGCCATGGACAAGAAATTAGGATTATCTGTATTGGGTCTTAATTGCTTGATGACACACAAAGGTTTTCCTGGAAGAGAGAGATCGGCTGCCAAAAAAGTAGCCCCGAAACCGCCTTTACCTAAACCTTTAACTAAATGGTAACGACCATGTAACAGAAGTTTTCCACCACAAGCATCACATAGTTTTGACTTGGGGTGATTTATCGGTTTAGGACAGGATGGATTTAGGCAATAGCTCATTCAAAGTACCTAC
>JBEANW010000487.1:0-13042 GCA_041165225.1 Cyanobacteriota bacterium
TTTCACCGCTGCGATCGATGCCACTCTCATTTATAATTTCAGTCAAGATTTATCCGACATCAAGCTATTTATTCTCAAGCTATTGCTAACTATTTTTGTTTCGGCGGGTATCTGGCTGATAATTTGCTATGTGATCGATCGCATTGATGCTGGTTAAGTTAAGCGTGACTATTAATATCTTCCTGAATCCAATTTTCTACTGGCTGCCCGTCTCTACGACGTAGTTTGATATCGCGCATAATAATTAACCCCGATTCTGGTGGTGCGGGCTTCTCTTCAAAAGAAATCTCATAATCATCAGGATTCTCATTTCTTTCCCGCAACCAATCCTGCACCTTAATCTCACAAAAGAAAGACTGCCCCTGCTCAAACATGCGGCTAATTTGCATTGAGAGGCTATGAATATTTAAACGAGCCATGATTTTTTAGTTTGTAATTGTTGGTTTTTAGTATCTAATTCTAGGATCAATATAGGCATTAATAATATCGATCGCAATACTAGCCAGCACCACAATAATCCCGAAAAATACCATTACGCCCTGGACAGTCGGATAATCCCGCAGAGAGATCGCTTCATATAGCCTATTGCCTAATCCTGGCCAAGAGAAAGTAACTTCCGTTAGTACTGCACCCCCCAGTAAGGCAGCAAAGGTTAAACCTAGCACGGTAATCACAGGGATTAAAGCATTTTTCATGGCATGATTCAGCAAAATATTTTTTTCAGTGATGCCTCTGGCTCTAGCTGCTTCTACATAGTCTGCTTGGAGTGTCTGCTTAAGATTCACCCGCACAATCCGTTCAAAGATCCCGCTAAGAAGTAAGCCTAAAGTTAAGCTAGGCAAAGCCAAATAATGGATTGTATTGAGAAGCATTCCTAGATCCCCCGCCAGCAAACTATCAATGAGGTATAGCCCTGTAATATTGGGTGGTGTGGTTGCACTCACGGGAAAGCGAGTACCCAAGGGAAACCAATTGAGGTTAACGGCAAAGATGAGCTGCAATACCATGCCCACCCAAAATAAAGGCAGAGAATAGGTAATAATACCAAACAGTCTGCCACCAACATCGAGAAATTTATTGTCAGAGGCAGCAGAAACCATCCCTGTAAAGACTCCTACTGTTACCGCTACCACCATGCTGCAAAAGGAAAGCTCAACGGTAGCAGGAAAATATTCTTGGATTACTGACCAAACGGATAAGCCACGGCTGGAGAGGGAGCTGCCTAAGTTGAAGCTAAGTAAATCTTTCAGGTATGCTAAATATTGCTGCCAGAGAGGATCGGTTAAACCCAATTGCGATCGCAATGCCGCCTTAGCAGCTTCGGGGGCGCGAGTACCTAAAATCGCATCGGCAGGATCTCCTGGAGTTGCCCTGAGTAATAGAAATACAATCGTCGCGATGGTCAACAACATCAAGGGAGCGAGCAACAGACGAACCAAAATGTAGGATTGTAGAGCTTTGGAACGAGACATAATCAGCGATGATGAATAATCCTAAATAATCCTATTAGTTATAGCAGTCACTACGCTGATTTGAATAATCTGCAAGCGGAAGCAATTTTGCTCCAGTTTTTGCCTCTAGTTATCAGGAGATTAGATAGTATCTCGCCCAATGCCTAACTCTTTCTTACTTTTTTTGAGGTCTTTCCAGAGGGATTTAATCTGGCGATAGGCTTCATCAGGAGGTAGTTTCCCCGCCGTTTCCAAATTACAGATGTAGCTGATTTTTTGGGCAAATTCCTGCAAATTGGAGTTGAATACCAGGTTTTCTGGCTTCACTCTGCCGTGGTAAGAATATCTAGGATGAAGGAAATCGGTTTTATTTTGATTAGTTGTCATAGTTCTGGGATGTACTGTGAAACCAAATTGATAACAACTTTTTGCTGTATCTGGCTTCAGCTTAACAATTTTTTACAATCGTTGGTATTTTTAGGATTAAAATAAGGTTTTTTAAAACGCTACAAACAAGCGCTACTATAAATAGGGTTTTATGTCAGAGTTTTATGTTTTTTATATTAACAAGATTTTCAGGTTTTATTAACCTATTCTTAACTTTAACTTTACGGTTAACCGTCAACCATCGCAATTACTAACACTTAACACTGAAGTATGTCACAGGCAGAAAAACTATACGAAGGCAAGGCAAAAATTCTCTATAGCACCGCAGATCCAGAAATATTGCTCACTGTATATAAAGATGATGCTACAGCCTTCAATGCCCAGAAGCGGGGACAAATTAAGGGCAAAGGAGAGATCAATTGTCAAATCACGGCAGCATTATTTGCCTGGTTAGGGTCAATGGATATTCCCACCCACTACCTGGATTGCCCTGAACCCAACCAAATGCGAGTTAAAGCCCTGACCATAGTGCCGATAGAAGTGGTAGTAAGAAACATCGCAGCGGGAAGTCTGTGTCGTCAGACAGGGTTACCAGAAGGCCAAATATTAACTCCGCCCTTGGTGGAATATTACTACAAAAGTGATGAATTGGGTGATCCTTTGTTGACTCGCGATCGCCTATTTTTATTAGATCTAGTTACACCAGAAAGATTATCCGAAATCGAAAAAATGGCACTAAAAATAAACCAAAATCTGCAAAATTTTTTCAACAAATGTCAGATTACTTTGGTAGATTTCAAACTTGAATTTGGCATTGATCGCCAAGAAAATTTGCTGTTAGCTGATGAAATAAGTCCTGACACATGTCGTCTTTGGGATCAAGGTCAAAATGATCCTCAGTCCAGGATAATGGATAAAGACCGTTTTCGCCAGGATTTGGGTCAAGTAGAAGCTGCATATCAAGAAGTTCAACAGCGAGTTTTAGCTCAGTTAAAGCCTTAGACCTCTTCATCAATTAGGTTTGATCTGTTTTATCAAGTATTTAACTTTAATAGTCCAATCTAAGTGAGCATAATTAATTTACTAAATAGGGAACTTAGAACAAAGGAAGTAGTCATATTTTCCTGGTAGTTGAGTGACTTCCGTCTCGAATAATTTTTCTGTAGTTAGTTCAAATTGGTCTGTCGTGAGTTAAATTGGTCAACCGAAAGCAAGATAATTACGAAGTCAAAAGAAGCTCCGTCGTTTTACGGCAGGGAACCTGACCAAAATTGTCTACTCGCATAGTTCTCTATCTGGTGTCTGGAAGTGTTTATCGAAGTAAAAAAATTGCGTCTATCTCCTACCCTAGTTACAATCTTGGCAACCACCCTCGCTGGTGGTGTTACTCTACCAAGTAGAGCCGAAAATATTCCCCATCATCAGTCAAGGGAAGTTTCTAATAAAATTTCTAGTCAAATTTCTAGTAAAGTTCCTCATAAAATTTCCAGCAGAATTTCCAGTAAGATTTCCAGCAAAGTTGTGGTCAACAACGGAGCTTCTCTCCTGGGAAAGATCCAGCCAATCCAGCTAGCCCAAAACTCTGAGCCAAAATTGCCCTCTGCTAAAGATGCTCAAGTTGCTCCAGAAATCAAATTGCCCGAAGTCAACCCCGCAGAATCGAAAACTCCTGGTAACGAAAATATCGAAGTCAAGCCACAGGATGGGGTCACAGGAAAAGATCAACCAGCCGCTGCTAAAGAACCTCGCGTGTTGGTAGCTGAAGTAGTAGTCAATGGCGCGAATCAAGAGTTAAAAGATATTGTTTACGCCACCATTGCCACAGAACCAGGGAGAACCACCACTAGAACTCAACTACAGGAAGATGTCAATGCCGTTTACGCCACTGGGTTTTTCCAAAATGTCGAAGTAACTCCAGGAGATACTCCTCTTGGGGTCAGAATTACTTTTGATGTTGAAGCCAACCCCATTTTGAAGGATGTCAATATCAAGACAGTCTCCCAGGAAGAGGGCAGCGGTGTTTTACCAGCCGAGAAGGTGGACGAGTTTTTTGGTACTAACTATGGTCGCATTCTCAATCTTCGAGAACTCCAACAGGGCATCATTAAAGTAAACGAATGGTACGGCAAGAACGGCTATCAACTGGCTCAGGTTGTGGGCGCACCCCAGGTTAGCCCCGAAGGAAATGTTACCCTGGTGGTTGCGGAAGGCATCATTGAAGATATTAAAGTTAGATACTTTGACGAAAATGATGAACCGATTAAGGGGAAAACCCGTGAATTCGTTGTCACCAGAGAAGTGGAACTAGCCCCAGGAGATGTCTTTAATCGCGATACTGCCAGCAAAGATTTGCAGCGAATCTATGGCTTAGGCATTTTTGAGGATGCTCGTTTTTCCTTTAGTCCAGGGGAAGATCCCAGCAAAGTAGTAGTCAATATTGATGTGGTAGAAGGTAGCAGTGGCTCCGTTGCTGCGGGGGCAGGTTTTAGTTCCGATAGCGGCTTGTTTGGTACAGCTAGTTATCAACAAAAAAACTTTCGTGGCCGTAATCAAACTTTGGGAACAGAAGTGCAGATAGGTGATGATAGCTTGCTGTTTGACCTGAACTTTACTGATCCTTGGATTGAGGGTAGTAAAAGCCGTACTTCTTATACCGTTAATGCTTTTCGTCGTCGTTCTATCTCCCTGGTTTTCAATGGAGACGATGATATCAATACCGATAATGGTAATGATTCCCCCCGTATTGTGCGGACTGGAGCGGGAATTAACTTTGCCCGTCCTCTCCCCGCCGATCCCTTTAAGCAAAGAGATTGGACTCTCTCCACAGGGATTAAATATCAAAGGATCGAAGTCAAAAATAGTGATGGAGATCTAGCTCCATTATCGAGAGATAGTAGTAATAATGGCGTTGACGATCGCTTTAGGTTAGCAGGAGGAGATGATGGTACAGATGATCTCTTGTCTTTGAGCTTTAATGCTACACGCGATCGCCGTAATAATCCTTTACAACCCACCAAAGGTTCTTTGCTCAGGGTTGGCACAGAGCAGACCATTCCTGTGGACGGCATTTTCTTTAATCGGGTGCGGGCTAACTATAGCCAATACTTCCCTATCAATATCATTCCCTTTGGCGGAGAGAGCGAGGCGCTGGCGTTTAATCTCCAAGCAGGGACTATTGTGGGAGATTTGCCCCCTTATGAAGCTTTTATTTTGGGTGGTAGTAACTCCATCAGGGGCTTTGGTGATGGAGAAGTTGGTAGTGGCAAGAGTTTTTTCCAGGCTACAGCAGAATATCGTTTCCCTATCTTTAAAATTGTTGGGGGCGCGCTCTTTTTTGACTACGGTTCAGCTTTAGGTTCCCAGAGCGATGTCCCAGGAAGTCCTGCCGAGGAGCGAGATCTCCCTGGTAGCGGTTTTGGCTATGGTTTGGGGGCGAGAGTACAGTCTCCCGTGGGAACAATCCGTGTGGATTACGCCATTAATGATGATGGGGGCAATCAGATTCAATTTGGGATTGGGGAGAAGTTTTAAAATAAATTTAAGGGAAAATTTTAAATATGAGTAAACAGGTTTACTCCCAGCAAATATGGGAAATACGCTGAGTCAAGCCTTTGAACTGTCAGGCATCGGTCTGCACCTGGGTAAGCAGACGACGGTAAAAGTGATGCCTGCTCCACCAGGGGCGGGTCGCTATTTTGTGCGAGTAGATTTGCCCACTGCACCACAAATTCCTGCTCAAATCGCAGCCGTAGGACAAACCACCTTGTCCACCGAATTACTTGTAGGAACAGCTAAAGTTAGAACCGTAGAGCATCTTTTAGCTTCTCTCGTAGCATCTGGAGTAGATGATGCTCGCATTGAAATCGATGCCGAAGAATTGCCCTTGTTAGATGGTTCAGGTAAAAACTGGTGCGAGGCGATCGCTCTAGCAGGAATCCAGCCTCATCAGCCTCAGCTTGAACAAGTAGCTATTACCCCGCAGTCACCGATTTGGATTCGTGATGGAGACTGCTTTGTAGCAGCGTTACCCGCGACCCAAACCCGCTTTACCTACGGTATTGATTTCCCCTATCAAGCGATCGGTAATCAGTGGCATAGTTGGAGTCCTGGAGAGGAGAATTTTGCGACGGAAATTGCTCCCGCCCGTACTTTTGGTTTTGCAGAGCAAATAGAGCAGTTACAACAAGCAGGATTAATTAAAGGGGGAAACCTAGAAAACGCTTTGGTTTGCAGCCATCAAGGCTGGGTCAATCCCCCCCTCAGATTTACGAATGAACCAGCCCGTCATAAACTATTAGATTTAGTAGGAGATCTGAGTTTATTAGGTCAACTACCCATTGCTCATATCATTGCCTACAAAGCAAGTCACAAACTACATACTCAATTAGCCCAAAAGCTAGCCCAAATCAGTATTGAGTAATTTGTATTTATTAATCAATAATTAAAATAATGGATTCTGTCATCGAAATTCCCGACACACAGCCTAAAACCACCTTTAATATTCAAGAAATTCATCAGCTATTACCCCATCGTCATCCTTTTGCCCTAGTCGATCGCATTATCGATTATATTCCTGGAGAAATGGCCGTGGGCATTAAGAACGTGACCTTCAATGAACCCTTTTTTCCTGGGCATATTCCTGGCTTTCCCCTAATGCCTGGAGTCTTGATGGTGGAGGCAATGGCACAGGTAGGAGGAATTATATTAGTTCAGCTACCTGGAATGCAGGGTAAATTCTTTGCCTTCGCGGGGATTGATAAAGTGCGTTTTCGTCGCCCTGTGACCCCTGGCGATCGCTTGACCATGACCGTAGAACTTTTATCCCTAAAGCAAAATCGGATTGCTAAGATGCAGGGAAAAGGAGAAGTTGATGGGGAATTGGCAGTCAAGGGTGAAATGTTATTTTCTTTGATCGAACAGTAAGTTACGGTAACTTAATCTTTTTAGCCTGTTCATCCTGAATAGATAAGCTATCATCGTGCATAACTTTGAATTGCCAGTCGGAGACGCGAAGCAAGAGATGAAGCAATCAAGCCTGTCTTGCCCCCACTGATAATTAACTGTCCCACAGTCACCATAGCCTTTAGGAGAATTGATTTTGACAGCCTTAATTCATCCAACTGCTGTTATCAATAAAAATGCTCAAATACACCCGACGGTGGAGATCAAACCTTATGCAGTGATCGGTAGTCAGGTCAGGATCGGTGCAAATACAGTAGTTGGCAGCCATGCAATCATTGACGGCTTAACCACCATTGGTCGAGACAACCAGATTTTTCCTGGTGCGGCTATTGGGTTAGAACCCCAAGATCTAAAATATAGGGGGGCAAATAGCGAGGTTATTATTGGCGATCGCAATCGGATTCGAGAGTATGTCACCATTAATCGGGCGACGGAGGGCGGTGAAGCCACGGTAATTGGCAACGATAATCTACTCATGTCTTATAGCCATCTTGGTCATAACTGTATTATTGGGAATGAGGTGGTAATTGCCAATAGTGTAGCGATCGCAGGTCATGTGCATATTGAGTCGATGGCGGTTATTAGTGGTGTTCTGGGGATTCATCAATTTGTCCATATCGGCCAGATGGCGATGGTGGGGGGAATGAGTCGTATTAGCCGTGATGTACCCCCTTATATGATGGTGGAAGGCAATCCTGCCAAGGTGCGATCGCTAAATCTGGTGGGTTTGAAACGGCGGGGATTTAGTCCTGAAGAAATTCGTCAATTAAAACAAGCTTTTCGCTCCCTCTACCTGCAAAATCTCCCTGTGCAAGAAGCGATCGCCCAACTCGATCAGTTAACAGATAACCTCCATGTTAAGCATCTTCAGAAGTTTATCCAGTTTTCTCTGGCAGATAACCGCCGAGGTTTGATTGGTGGCAAGTAAAGGGGCTTCGCCCCAGCTATTAGCTTTGAGCTTTTGGAGCTTTGAGCTATTAGCATATACGCTTTGGATTAAGAGCATTTATTATCCTAGAAACTTCATTTATTACTTTAAATTGCTTGAAATCCTACATTTCGACAAGTAGTTATTATTAAAGAATACTGCGCTACAAAACTAATAGTTAAAGGACAAGGCTTTAAACTCAGAAAACTCTAAATGCAGCAATTCTTGGAACCATGAGGTACTGCTTTTTCCCCTTTGCCCTTTCCCCTTTCCCAAATAAAACTTATGGATTTTACTACCTATTAAATCTTGCTGTTCATACTGCTATTTAGCGAAAAACATGTCAAAATAAAAACTAGTATTAAATTTAAAATTATCAATTATTAGTTATTAATTATTGACTGCTAATGATGCTCAAGATTATATCCCTGATTATCTGGACTACAGTTTACTGTGGATATCAGGTCGATTCGGCGATCGCCCTCGAAGATAATAGTTCTAATTCCCAGAATCAAATATTTTTAGGAGACGAGGGACAAATAAGTCAGAATGGGGAGAATGCCCAGGAAAATCTGACCAAGATCTTGATTTTGGCGGGATTAGTTTCTGGAGTAAGCATCATTGGTTGGCAACTATCTCGTCAGAGCCAGTCAGTCAGATCTCGTCCATTATTAGGGAAAACTAGTCAGAAAGCTTTGATTGATCGAGTAAGTCCCAAATTACGTCGCCAACTCTTGCGGTTAATTAACGATCCTCAAACAGCGAATCGTTTACTGATGGGTATGCATCAACATCATCGCGATCGCGACCCTGATTGGTTAGCAGAAAAAGTAATTTATGACCTACGGCGAGGAAGATAAACTAACTTAGAAGCGTGGCTTATTAGTAATTAAATCTGTTAGATTAAGAGAAAAAAGCTTTTTTGGTTAGGTAGAAATTATTTTACGTATTGCGATAATCATAATAACTATAGTTAAACAGTAAACGCTAATAAACACTATGGAAAATTGTCAAAATCAGCAGCAAATGACCCTAGACATCACTCCCGTCCGTCGGCTCAATCGCCAACCCCAAAAAACCAAAGCTATTATTGGTCGGCTAGCTGCGGGATGGATGATTTTGCAGACCTGTTTCTTGGCAACTCCAGTCTTTGCTCAACAGCGTTCTAAAAATGACCTCAGCTACAGTGATTTTATCGAGAAACTAGAGTCTGACCAGGTGGCGAAAGTAGAGATTGATGAAACTACTCATAAAGCCAGCGTCGTTTTAAAAGGACAGACCAAAGATGATCCTGCCAGCGAAGTACTATTATTTGAGCGCGACCAAGATCTAATTCCCAAGATTCGAGCCAAAAACGTTGACTTTGGGATTAAAAACTCCACCGACCATTCCACCACGGTAGGGATTTTACTCAACCTACTGATCATCATGGTGCTGTTGTCGGGGTTGATTATGATTTTGCGTCGCTCGGCAAATGCTTCTGGGCAGGCGATGAACTTTGGTCGCTCTAAAGCCAAGTTTCAAATGGAAGCGAAGACAGGTATTCAGTTTGATGATGTGGCAGGCATTGAAGAAGCGAAAGAAGAATTACAAGAAGTTGTCACCTTTCTCAAAGAGCCTGAAAGATTTACGGCGGTGGGAGCAAAAATTCCCCGTGGCGTATTGTTGGTAGGGCCTCCTGGGACGGGTAAAACCTTGTTAGCCAGGGCGATATCAGGAGAGGCTGGAGTACCCTTTTTTAGTATTTCAGGTTCAGAATTTGTCGAAATGTTTGTGGGGGTAGGAGCCTCCCGCGTCCGAGACTTGTTTAAAAAAGCCAAAGAAAATGCTCCCTGTTTGGTGTTTATCGATGAAATTGATGCCGTTGGTCGCCAAAGAGGTACAGGTATTGGCGGAGGTAATGATGAGCGGGAACAAACCCTCAATCAACTCCTAACAGAAATGGATGGTTTTGAGGGGAACAGTGGCATTATTGTGATTGCTGCCACCAACCGTCCTGATGTTTTAGACAAAGCGTTAATGCGCCCTGGTCGTTTTGATCGCCAGGTGATGGTAGACTATCCCGACTTACAGGGTCGCTTAGGTATTCTTGAAGTTCATGCTCGGGGCAAAAAGATTGCTCCTGAAGTATCTCTCGAAGCGATCGCCCGTCGGACTCCTGGTTTTAGTGGTGCAGATTTAGCTAACCTCCTCAACGAAGCAGCCATTTTAACTGCCAGAAGACATAAATCTGCCGTCACCATGCTGGAAGTAAATGACGCGGTAGACCGTATTGTCGCGGGGATGGAAGGCGTTCCCTTAGTAGATAGTAAATCCAAGCGGCTGATTGCCTATCACGAGGTTGGTCATGCGATCGTAGCGACGATGGTTCCTGGTCATGATCCTGTAGAAAAAGTCACCCTGATTCCCCGTGGTGGGGCAGGAGGGCTAACTTGGTTTACTCCCGATGAAGAAATGGGGTTAGAAAGCAAAAGTAAAATTCTAGCTAAGATCACTGCCACCTTAGGAGGTAGAGCATCAGAAGAAGAGGTATTTGGGGTGGATGAGGTGACCCAGGGAGCTAGCCAAGATATTCAAGTGGTAACTTCTTTTGCGCGACAAATGGTGACCAAGTTTGGGATGTCTGATTTAGGAGCGTTAGCTCTCGAAGGTCAGGAGCAACCTGTATTCTTAGGAGGGGATTCAGGCTCTCGCCATGAATATTCCGAAGAAGTTGCTGCTCAGATAGATATTCGTATTAGAAACATCGCTTTTGATTGTCTCAATAAAGCCAGAAGTATTATCAGTGAAAATCGATTAGCGGTTGATCGCATTGTAGATATTCTGATCGAACAAGAAACAATTAGCGGCGCTGAATTTCGGGAGTTACTGGCAAAATTCTCGCCTGTATATGGCTCTAGCCAGAAAGAAGATAAGATGCGGAGTCTGTTGAGCAAAAGTTAACAGTTAAGTTAGGGGCGAACCTCCGTTCGCCCGTACAAAAGTCTTAAAAAATAAAGTCCTAAAAGATAAACGATCGCCCTATCAAAATTATGATAAGAGCGATCGCTTTATGACTAACTGCTTAAATATTGAAGATTTCGAGATTAAACCAGGCTTAGAGCCTAAAGCTTAGAGCTTAGAGCTTTTTTTAAAACCCAGTCCCATTAGCATCAACACCAATCAACTGATCCAGTTGAGCTTCCGAAAGGGGATCGCCACCAAGATTCTCATACTGTTGAATTGCAGCGCTAGCGAAGGGAGCGTTATAGCTAGTTCCCACCTCATTGGTGATCCAATCACTACGAAGGTCATGATGAGAGAAATCATCCACTGCTCCAGGGCCACCCACAACTGCACCATAGAGTAAATGATCATTAGGGCGATCGCTACTATCTAGAGGCACAGTATCAGCCGAACCGCGATGGTGAGTACGTTCTGCATAATTATCACCAAATCCTACTACATAACTGAATTTAGCAGGATTATCTCCCAGCACATAGTCCACCTGCTTGTGGGCAAAATCGCTGTACTTAGAGTTAGCTTCCACCTTGTCGTTGTACCATTCCGCAGCAAAGGCAGTGGACATATCTAAGGGTACAGAAGCCCAGGTATTACGGAAAGCAAAACCACCTTGGGTATACTTTACACTACCTTTGCCATCAGCCCAGGCATTAAGCCAATTGTTCGTCTGTTGCTTAAAGAAGGGGTCGCTACTATCTTTGGCGAGTAATGCCGCAGCACCATAGGAATGATCGTCTGGCGCATAAGTCCAATCACCTAAACCACCAACATCATTCTTAAAGTAGTTCTCAGCTTTACTTAAATACTTACTATCTCCAGTGGCACGATAGAGCCAAGCACCACCCAGAGCTAATTCATCACTATAGCCACTCCAGCTAGTATAGAAAGGGGAAGCTTGAGGTACAGAGTCAGAATACTTACCTTGATAAGTTTCAGCAAATTCATAGAGCGCTTCCGCATTTTTGACCAATTCATCAGCATAAGCATCATCCGTACCACGGAATAGCACCGCAGCCGAAGCAAGAGCCGAAGCCGTTCCCGCAGCAGCATCAGAACCTGGATGCTGACGATCAATGGCGAAGGAAGGACGAGCTGCTTTACTTTCGATTTCTTCAGGAGATACCCAATGATCATGGTCGGTTTTATCTCCCACTTGAACCCAAAGACGTTCAGTTTTGCCTGAACTATCCATTTCGTGAGCTTTTAAGAACCAGTCAGTTCCCCATTTGACGGCTTCCATAAGTTCATCCAGTTGTCCTGATTGAGCATAGGCTTCTTTGTAATCTGCCCCACCCCATGCCAGCATGGTGTTGCTAAAGGCCATCGGTTGAATGAATTTGATGTGATCTCCTGCATCGAAATAGCCACCAGCTAAATCTTTATTAACATCTTTACCATCGTTAGTCGTGGAATCAGAGCGCCATTCTAAACGGTTATCCTTGGGTAATGCCCCAGAACGGTTGGCTTCAAAGAAGAGGAAGTTTTTCTGTAGTGCTTCGCCATAGGAGAATTGTCCACTTTGCCCTACGGGTTGACCAGAAGTGTCGGGAATGTTGACAGGCTCAGGAGTAATTACAGGGTCGGGAATGTTGACAGGCTCAGGCATACTCACAGGGTCGGGAGTAATTACAGGCTCAGGCATACTCACAGGGTCAGGAGTACTTACAGGCTCAGGCATGCTAAATTCTGGTTTTACGGCTTCTTTTCCGCCGTCTTCGATCACTAAGATCGGATTAATCGATTGTCCTGATGTGAGATTGACTTGATCGTTTTGTCCTTGAATAGTATAGTGACCGTCACCGTTGTCCATCAAGTCTACGCCATAAGCTGCTTTGATCTCGTAGGGCAGATCGAAGTCTAGCTTCCAGTTATTGACAGCAGATTCAGCTTTGAGGTCGAGTTCCAGTTTGTAACCACCGTTCCAATCTTCGATAATGGATGGTGTGACGTTTATTTTCCCATCGGCTAGGGTTTCACCTGGCATCATTGGGGTTTCAGCTACAGGGGCTTCTCCTGGCATCATGGGGGTCATTTCGCCCATTACCGAGCTACCAGTTATCTTGAGTTCTAAAGCTTCTTTGCCACCGTCCTCGATAATGAAAACGGGTTTGATAGATTGTCCTAATTCGAGAGTTGATTGGTCGTTTTGTCCTTTGATGCTGTAGTTGCCGTCGCCGTTGTCCATCAAGTCTACGCCATAAGCTGCTTTGATCTTGTAGGGCAGGCTAAAATCTAGTTGCCAATCCTGTGCTTTTGCTTCGGCGGTTAAGTCTAACTCTAGTCTGTATCCTCCCTGCCAATCTTCCGTAAT
>JBEANW010000488.1:0-5385 GCA_041165225.1 Cyanobacteriota bacterium
TAATTCTGCCTCCTGCTTCCTGAACCTGCTGCATCAAACCGTTCATGCTCTCTCTGCTAATTTCCTGTTGAGTTTGTAAGGTATCTTCGGCGGAAGTTATTTGCTCGGTTAAATTATCAAAACTTTCCTTAGCCTCATTCGCAGACTCTTCAATGGTCGAACTGAGATTGTCGATCATCGCATCTACAGAATCTAAAAGTGCGATCGCTTTATCTGCTTCTAAAACTAAAGCCTGCGCCCTAGTTTCGGTTTGGTCTAATAAATCATTAAAATCTTCTGTCATAATCTTAAATAGTAAGTATTTTGTAGTATTGATTATTTAATAGTTAATAAGATTACATCTGTTTGAGTTTTTCAAATTCTGATAGCTCCGTGTTTAAGCTTTTTTGTTGAGCCTGATATTTTTCCAGGTTGCTCTTAATTTGAATTTGTTTTTTCTCAATTTGAATCAGACGATCACTATAGGCTTCGCTAACAAGTTCTAAAGCATCAGCTATTTTTTTATCTTCCAATTCTAAATTCAAGGTAATATCTTGAATAACTTTTTCTAGTAGGTTTTTAGTAAAAGATTGGTAGTAGCTAGATAGATCTTTCTTGAGCTTTACGCCAGCATCTTCTAACTTTGTATCGTTTTCATTGTTGTAAGCACTTACGAGCAAAAAGATTATGCCACAAACAAATATTCCAAACAGCCAAGGATATTGTTTGAAGTAATTAGACATACCCGACATTAGTTTGCCTTTGTTAGCGGTAATACCCACCATACTTAAACCCAAAGTCAGCATCATCATTACTTGCATCATTTGGCTTCTAAGCTGCTTCATAATGTATCCACCAAGGGACTTTTCCTTGTGACTAGTTTCGCAGTTGGTCCCTGCAAAAGACATTAAGAAATTGTCTTTGACATCGATATCATCGGGTTCGGAAAAGGGAGACTCTGACAACACGCCAGGAATAATATTGATTATTCCCTTGAGGCGATCTATCAAGCCATATAAGCCATCATTGACATAACTATGGCTAACCCTTTGCCATTCATCAGTTACCCATTGTTCTAATGATTTAGTGCAGAATTTGACCAAGCTAGTATTGATGTCACCAGAATCTGAAGCATCATCCTTTAACTGAATTATCTTTTGTCCATTTTTATTGGATACTACGGGGGTTAAACCATCGACAAAATCTTGAATTTGAATAACAATGCTTTTCTTACTATAAACATCCAACAGTGCAGTCTTTGACTGGGATATGTCTAGCTTGATTTGCTTGAAAAACTTATCTTTGTTCTGATTGGCTTCGGCGATCGCTTTTTTACTAATTTCCTTGAGGTTGGCTTCTCCCAAACTGGCTAATTCCCGTTCTTCCTCGGCTAGCTTATCGGCTAATTCCTGCTGCTGCTGGGATAGGAATGGTTCGACAGGTTCGGCAGAGCGTATAATTTTCACCGCCATGCGTTTTGCCAGGATATTCTCTGGCTGACGCTTAACGATATTATCCAGAATTTTAATAAATCTCTCTTGCTTTTTGAGCTGTCTGGGGTCAAATTCTTCTTGGGAATCTTCTGCCAGAAAGGGTTTGAGATACAACGGCACTAATTCAACCCCCCCGTCTTTGATCTCTGTTTTGACCCAATTTTCCATTTCCTTAAGGTTGTGATCCGCCTCCTTTGATATGTCTGGCTCTTTTTTGGGATCGGGAGTATCTACCAATAAAAATTGCTGAGAAATATAGGTACGATCTAGATTTTGGATAAAGTTTTTGACCTCTGGTGCTAGAGGCTTCCTGCTGTTTAATACCACCATCAAAAGATCGCAATCTACCGCTTCCCAATACTCCCGATCTGTCTCCAAATCTAATGCTTCCACCCGAACGTTAAATGCTAACTCTGCCACCTCGTTACCCGTTTGGGGACAGGCTAAAGTAATCGTGTCACCCGAATTGAGCAGTTGTCCATCCTTTACCTGCTGTCCGTTTAAAAAAGTGCCGTTGGTGCTACTGCGATCGCATATTTGCCATTTGCTCCCCTGTCCCCCCTCTGCTAAAGGTAAAATAGCTGCATGATTCCAGGAGACACCTTGGTATAGCTTGCCGTCAATTGTAATGTCGGATTCAGGCGATCTACCAATAGCATATTCACAATTAGCATCTAGCTCTTTGTACTGCTGCAAACTCGTCCCGTTATCTAAATGCTGCCTTAGCTTAATGCTGGCGCATTGCTTAGGAGTAGTTTGTTTGGGAATTGGCGGAATGGCATCAAATTTAAGCTGGAAGAATCGCTTAAGTTCTTTTTCCGCATCAATTAGATCAAATGCAGCCTGTGCTAAAGCAGGTTCTTGACTAACAATTTGCACCGTCAGTTTTTTCTGATTAAGGATTTTATTGTATTGAGCAAGCTGGCGGGAAATTTCAGCTAAATCTTCTCGTTCCTCGGCTTTCCTACTTAAAAATAGCTGAAGACTTTCAATGGTTTGACTTAACTTTTCGGCTTTAGGTGGCATTAATCCTGTTGGGAAGACTAGATTTAAGGGGCTAGGAAAATAGAAAGTAACAAGTGCGGACAAAAGCTATTAGTTATTAGCCATTGGTGACAAGTTAAAATACATCCAGGATCTCTCTGATATCGTCGAGAATAGCGAACACTGTACCTACACCAACGTTAGTTAATTCAACTCCCTCAACTAAAGTATCTTTGGCGGTGTCGGCGGTATCGCTAGTCGTATCTACCAGTTCGGCAATATCGGTGATGGCTTCTTTTAACTCTTCTGCCTTGGCAACGAGATCACCAAAAATTTCTTCTTGCTGGCTGGTAAAATTGTCCATTGTCTCTTGAGAAGAACTATTGGTTTCCTCGGCTTTAGCTTCCCCTTTAGCGGTTAACTCTGTTTGAATGGTTTCTAGTTGGGTGGCTAAACCGTCCAGCATTTCGCTAAGTTTGTTTGTCGCCTCGTCTGATATTGCCTCTTGAGTTTCGGCGGATTTATCTTCAATTTCCGCTTGAAAACCAGCGATCGCATTGCTGACCTCGTTGGCTAAATTATCCCCCGACTCAGAAAGGCTTTCGGTAAGTTTTTCTTTAACCTCTAAAACTTTACTTTGGAGATTACTAATCGTTTCTCTGACTGACTCAAACACATCGTTGAGTTCTGAACCATCGCTATCGGCTTCGTTACCCAATGCCTGTAGTTCGCTAATGGTTTCTTCTAGTTCTTGGCTAGCACTAGATTGTAAAGATTCAACACTACTTTCCATGTCAGCAAAACCTTGAGTTACTGCTTCAGATTCGCCGTTTAAATCTTCCCTAGCACTAGAAATACGTTCTAATAAACCCTCTGCTCTTTCTGACAGACTAGTCCAGTTACTGTCAAATTCGGACGATACCTGGGCTAACTTTTCCCTAGCTGTAGACAAATCTTCACTCGCTTGGTCAGCGCGATTCATCAATTCTTGTAGCTGGATCACCGTCTCGGCTGCGGTGGTTTCAAAATCAACTGCCATTTTTAATTCTCCTGTTTAATTAATCAAATCTAATGATTGCTAACCAAAATCGACGCCAAACTTCTCGGCGGCTGTTTTGACGGAATCTACCCCATCTTTTATAGGCGCGATCAAGTCATCTAAACTTTCAAACAGTGGTTCTAATAACTGTCTTTGGGTTGAAGACTCTTTTTCTGAATCACTGAGCTTTTTCGCCATATCATCAATCGAACCAGTGATTTCTGCTACTGCCGTGTCGATTAACCCTTTGATCTCTTCATCAATGGTTTCTCTCGTTTTTTCCATCAGACCATCCACCCCGCCAGACATCATGTCGGCAGTATCGTTGAGGCTACTACTGAAGTTACTGGCAATAGTGGCAAACTCACTTGCCATGGTGCTGATGTTGCTGCTAACTTCTTGCTGTCCTTGGTTAATCTGTTCAGTAAATTTATCTACCTCTTGTTCCATCGAACTGCTGGCAGACTCTAACTTTTCTCGGAGGGTATCGATCTTCTCGATAGTGCTTTCCATTGCCGAGGCTAGCTGTTCTTGACTTTCATTAATAGCATCTCGCGTTGCTTCTAGTTCACCCTTGCTTTCTTCTGACTGAGCTTTGGTTGATTCTTCGTTGTCGTTGAGCAAGCTTTGATACTGACTTAGTTTCTCTTGAGTCGCCTCTACCGCTCCATCGAGTTTTTCAGTAGCTTCGTTCAGAAAACCAGTTAACTCTTGGACGCTAGCTTCAAAGCTTTCTACCTGAGATTCAGTTTGAGATTGATGTTCTGCCACCTCTGCTCGCATTTCATTGAGCGCTTGCTGCACCTGTGCCAAAATATCTGCTACCTGTTGTTGTTTCTCGGCTACATTTTCGGTAAGCTGATTTGCTTCGGCTTCTACTTCTTGTGCCTGAACGATAATTCCATCTAAGCGATCGGGAAAATTTATAACTAGCTGGGACATTAAATCTAATGATTCGCCTAACTGACTCATAGTTGTCTACTCCTAAAAAATCTTCAAAAATTTTTGTCTACTTTAAAAGAAATCCATCACAGCTTTGATCGCCCCCACTGCTGCTTTGGCTGCTACGATCGCTGGCAACAAGGGAGACAAAGCACCAGTAACGCCTACACCAACGCCCATCATTACCGTGTTTTCGATCGCTTCTTCCATCATTGCCTTAACCGAATCTTCGATCGCATCCTGGAAGCTTTCGGTAATCTTGTCTTTCATTTGTTCGCCAGCATAATCTTGGGCATTTTCTAAGACTTCGTTGAGAGTTTGTTTCAGCTTGTCTCCTAATTCCCCTGTATCTTGCCCAAAGGAGGTAAACATCTCTTCAAAGTTACCGCTTAACTCTTCAAAGCCAGAGCTAATTTCCTCTAGCTGTTCCCCTGTAAGCTGGTTGCTAAATTCTCCTAAGATAGAATCCAGATTAGATTTAAGGGTTTCACCAATATTGTTTGCCACCTCCTCAAAATCACCTTCAGTGTCCGACTGTGCGGTTTCCATTTTCTCCTGCAAGCCTTTAACATTCTCGGTAAAGTCATTAAAAAAGCTTTCTGTCTCTTCTCCACTAGACTCAACACTCTCTTCCATCTCGGAAATAGTTTCAGCCAGTTGGTTAAACGCTGCTATTACTTCCTCTAGGCTGCTGTCTTGTTCGCTCTGACGACTATCGTTTGCCGAACCAAATTCATTTTCGGAACTATCTACCGTTTCGCCACCATTGCCTAACTTTTCTTCTAATTCGGTTAAGGACTCTTGCAAGCTCGTCATTACGCCTAACATCTCATCGCGAGAGCTAGCAAATTCGGTTTGCGTATTTTCAAATTCTTGGGTAGTAGCTTCTAAACCTTCGATAATGCTACTTTTTGCATCTTCTAAGCTGGTATTGGTCGATTCTAGCTG
>JBEANW010000489.1:0-4807 GCA_041165225.1 Cyanobacteriota bacterium
ATAATCCTCAAACTGAAGATTATCCACCCGAATCCCAAAATTACCCTCTGTTTCTCCCTGCAAAACCTTAGCAATACGATCATTAATTCCCACTGAATAATGACTGCCATCAAAAGTGTTATGGGGGTTTTTAGTAATCATCGAAGGGATTGAAAAATCGTACATGGCATCATAACTTTGAGATATCCCATAGAATGCTGATAGCTCGCAATCCGTTAGACCTCTACCATAGGTGTCGTTAATCATGCTCCAAGCAGATCTTGGCGGTACATAACCCACAAATTTGGCGTTAGGGAAAAATTTCTGCAAACCAATAAATGTTTCTACTGAACTCAGATCGCACTTTTGTAACGAAGCAGGTTCGTAGAAATTTCCCTCATAAACAGGAGGGTTCTCGAAATCTACTGGCTCGAAATTTGCATCATAATAACTTCCTGGATCTGGACTAACTCCTAATAGAGCCATCGCCGAAAACAGCAATACATCTGATGAAAGATAAGCTTGAAGAAAAGATGGAGTTTTAAGGCTCTCAATAGACATTGGAGGTTGTTCTTTTCTTTCTTTTTCGACAAAATTCAAGCCATCTACCCCAATGTAAATTATTTTGGGATCGACACCATGCTCTTGTAAAGAATTAGCGAAGCTCACAAAATCAGGTATTTCCGCTCCCTTAAGGGCATAGTTAAAGCAGTTGCTATTACTCAATGCCGAAGCCCTGAGAGGCGTTACTCTGGAACTGCCAATAATAATACAGTCGTACTTTTCCTGAGCTTGCGTTCTTAAAAAAAGATTGGTTTTAGTAATCCGTTCATTGAAAGCAAAATTTTTGCCTGTCAAAAGGTTTCCGTGACTATACCACAGAGGATCAACCAGCCAGTTGATACCAGCCACAGACCCTAATAATAAAGAAGTTACCAGTCCATATAGACCGAAACTAAACTTGCTTGCCTTCTCTTGGCGATCTATTTGGGGAACCGACATTTTTGGCGCTGCACGTTTACCTAATTTAAAAAAACCTTCTGCGGCACTTCTAAAATTCATTGTTCTCTAAGTGTAAGTATAAAGTATATATATGGTTTGAAACTAAAATTGAAAATAAAGGAATTCACTAACCCGAGAAAAGCACAACAGTGACAGGGAAGTTAAACTGGCGATGATTACTGTCCACACTCGATTTGGTTTCCACGATAGATAGTGCCATAGTTTTTGCTGCCACTGGGGTTGATAGTGTTCTACAGGATCGGTTAAGGCTGGATTATATTTGCCCATCCACTGTTGAGTATTGGGGGTAAACCAAGCAATCATCAGTAGGATCAAGATGCCAAAAGTGGCATATTTCTGGCTGATACCAACGTTGACACTAAAGCCTAAAAATCCAATCCCAACATTTCTCAAAAAGCCCAGATAAGGTTCTAAAAACTGAGGTAAATCAATGCCATTAAAGCCAAACATGGACTGCAAGATTGAGGTAGCAGTCTCAAAATTACCCGACCTAAAAAAGACCCAAGAAATCACCACCGCAATAAAGGTAATAATTTGTCCTGTACCACGAAGCAGCCAGCCATCATTTTTCAGATTATGACCCCAACCGATACGAACAGCACGATATAGATGATTAACTACGAGATAACTTCCATGTAGTCCACCCCAAAAGATAAAAGTCCAGCCTGCACCATGCCATAAACCTCCTAATAGCATGGTCATTAGTAAATTTAGGTAACGTCGGAACTCTCCCTGGCGACTACCCCCCATAGGGATATACAAGTAATCTCTGAGGAAATGGGATAGAGTAATGTGCCATCTGCGCCAAAAATCAATAATACTGAGGGCTTTATAAGGCGAATTAAAATTCAACGGCAAGCGAATTCCAAACATATAGGATGCACCGATCGCCATATCCGAATAGCCCGAAAAATCGAAGTAAAGCTGTAGAGTGTAGCCTAATGCTCCCACCCAAGATTCGGCAAAGGTTAAGTCAATTCCCTGGGATGCCGCAGCAAAAGCGAGATTAGAATATTCAGCAATGCGATCGGCGAAGATCACTTTTTTAAATAAGCCAGCGATAAATACCGTCAAACCAATAGATAGTGCTGTCTGGCTAAATTTATAAATCGACTCTTTTTCAAATTGGGGCAAAATCTCCTTATGATGAACAATTGGCCCTGCAATTAACTGAGGAAAAAAGCAGACAAACAGCATGTATTTACGAAGATCGAATTCTTTGGTTTCTCCTCGATAAGTATCAACCAGATAAGCAATTTGTTGAAAGGTGAAAAAAGAAATTCCTAAACGAAGTACTATTGAAGGCAAAGAAAAATCCGAACCGATTACATGATTAATGTTACTCAGCAGAAAAACAGAATATTTAAAATAAATAATCAGTACTAAATTAAAGATAATACCCAGAGTAAATATTGCCTTCTTAACGGAGGGCTTTTCGAGATTATTACTCATCCAATAGCCTAAGTAATAATTGACCCCCATTGAGACAATTATCAAATATAAATTATCTGGTTTCCATCTGCCATAAAAAATCAAGGAAGCAATAATCAACCAAATAATTGCCCATTGTTGCCGAACGCTATCATTTTTTCTACTTATATAAAAGAAGAAGACTAAGGTAATAGGTAGAAAGAGAAAAATAAACTCAAAAGAATTAAACAGCATAATTACACACGTAAGACAATTGTGATAAATAAAATAAGATTTGCTTTATCCAGGTAAATAGTCTTGTTTACCTTCTCGACGATATAGCACATACACGATTAGCCAAAGACAAACTAACCGTAGAGAATCAGAAATTATGGTGGCACAAGCTGCTCCTTTCCAAGAAAAATGGGGAATTAAGATAATGTTTAAGACAACATTGACCATGGCTGACCCCACTTGAACTATGCTGCGGGACTTTTGATTTCCCGAACCAGTTAAAACATCTGCTGCTAAATATTGAAAACAGGCGATCGCTGGTAAAGGAGATAACCATAGCAAGGCCCCAGATGCCTCTTGATATTCTGCACCCAAAATTGCGGGGACGAAGGGAGCGAGTAGCCAAAAACCGATGACGCTGGCGATCGCATAGAAAGTCAAAATAGGCAGGAGTCGTTTACCGAAATTCAAGCTTCCTCGAATCCCTGATGCTCCGTGTTGAAAAAATCTGGTATAGGTAGCACCAAATAATGCCATCAATGGTGTGTTGCCCACATCAATAAAGCGATAAGCAGAAGCATAGATTCCTGTTGCGCCGACCCCAGACATCTTACTCAACATGGACTTATCTAGATTGGCGTTAATGTTGTTAGCAGAGGTACTGATAGAGAAATAAAATCCTTGAACCATGTTTGCTTTTAGCTCAGAAAATATTGGGCGAGGTAAACCCATCATCTTGGTAATTAAGAGAATCGTGAGAACAGTTATAACCAATGAACTAGCAAAATACAAATAACCCCAGCTAACTACAGTGGGGGTGGGGAAAAACACCACTAGAGATAGTGCTGCCAAGAGCTTACTACAGGTATTTAAAACTCCTAATTGAGCATTCTTGTTAATCATATTCCCTGCCATCAAAGCTTTACTGCCAAGATCTAAAATGGCTAAACCAATCAAATCAGCTAGGAGAATCGACAAGATTGCTAACCAAGAAACATTTCCTGGAAATAGCCAAGGAGAAAGCAGAAACAACAGAATCGTCAAAAAAGTACCATTAACAGCACAGAGAACTAAACCATTACCCCAATTAGTGCTGAAGGTTGCTCTATTAGTAGAAACATTTTTAACCAGTAAATGTTCGCTGCCTAGGGGAACAAAAGGAAAAACCAGATTGGCGATGGCGGTAATCGCCACAAATGAGCCATAGTTATCCTTCCCCAGTAAACGGGCAATAATAATAAAGTATGCTGCCTGCATCACTATATTAAATAGCTTGGAAAACAACATCCATAGAGTGTCCTGAGCCAGACTACTTTGAAATAGATTTGTGACTTTAACTTTGATCTTTGATAGATTCATAATTTCTATTTACTGGCTCTCAGGATAGCAATTACTCGTTAATGGCATACTTTTCTCTTTTTGCTATGACTAAAGAATAAGATATTGCTACATATATTGCCCAAAAAGAGCTGTTAAAATTAGATATTGTTCCTTCTGTCAAATTAGAGAGCAAAATATAGCTTAAAAACAATAGTGGCCAGAAACCCTCGGGACTATTAGTCTGTCTAAGCAGACCTAAAGATTGAACAACAGTGACGACAAAGCTCATCAAGAAAATGCCTAATCCGACAATACCGATCGAAAGCCACAAATCTAGGAATCCATTATGAGAATAGATTACTGAAATTCTCATGGCATATTGAATATAGCCAGAGGGGCCTTCAAGACCATTCCAAAATGCAGTCATACCATAACCCAACCAAGGTTTTAACTGAATCTGATCCCAAACATATTGCCAAATATCAGTTCTGCCTGACAAAGTCGCATCTTTTCCGAGACTACTAAAAAGAGAATCTGAGCCTACATATCCAGCGAATAATATCAAACCCATAAAACCGACTATGGTTACTCCCAGAACCGCACTGATCATAACTTCGTAACGCCAACGAAAGATGCGATAGATGATACATAAAATCAGCATTAGTCCAAAAGTCCCCACGGCAGTTGTCGATTGAGACATTACCATTGCTCCGCAGTTAAGTACCAATAACCCCCAGTAAAGCCAACTGTATCGTTCTCCTCTAAAAGCATTAAGCAAAAAAATGACCCCTCCAGGAGCCATAAATGCACCAAACTGATTTTTATGGGTAAAGACTCCCCG
>JBEANW010000490.1:0-3999 GCA_041165225.1 Cyanobacteriota bacterium
TTAATAGCTGTAATACGTTTGACGAGCAGTAATTTGGGATCGGATGCTATAGGTTGAGCGATCGCAACTTGATAATCTTCGACTTCTCCATTATTGGCAGCACCTCCAGGAGTATTACTATTAATCGAAACATCGCTGGTTAAACGAAAACGAGCATAAGTATTTCCTGTTGTTCCTACACTAATACCACTCCAAGTTAAATTAGCTGTGGGGTTCCCACCATTAGTACCTGAATTAACGGTCACACTAGTATATTCTGTCGAGTCAAACTTACCGTTTTTATTGAAATCAATCCAAGCGTGAAGAGTCGCAGCCTGTCCTGTGGTATTTGTAGCAGTAACATTGCTGACAGGAATTGTATAGCCAGTAGCCCCTGCGGTTAAGGTAGGTAGAGTGAAGTTATCTTCATCATCGCCATTACCTGTACCAGTTCCGAGAGGAGCATCATCATCGGTAGCATTGCTGTTATTATCAACACCATCGACAAAGCCATTAGCATCATTATCGGGAGCTGTTGCACCTAAAAATAAGCCAGAGGTAATAATATGATTTGCGCCAACAGGATCGCTAGTGTTACTACTGTTATTAGTAGTTTTGTCTGTACCATAGGTATCAGGGGCATCACCATAGTCAAGTGCTGGTGCGATCGCAATTTGATAATCTTCGATTTCGCCAGAATCAGTGCTGATCGAAGCTCCTGTAGCTGATTCGGCTGTAGCTTGAACTTGACCCAAACGAAAGCGAGCATAAGTATTACCAATAGTCATGCCCCCAGGAGTAGTAAACGTAACGTTAACAGTTCTGGGGTTAGTGGTACTAGTAGGCACTGTTACCGTCGTTGATTTTTCTCCCGCATCTAAGAAGTCACCATCTTTGTTGAAGTCAATATAGCCGACTAAATAAGCACTAAGCAACGGCACATTATTGCTGACGGTGACAGGGACAGTATAGGTTTGATTAGCTGTAGTGGTTAAAGCAGGAAAACTAGCAATTCCATCTTCATCATCGGGCGTACCGTTATTATCGTCTGCTAGAGCGGTAGCATTTTGTAAACTACCATCGTCAGTATCAATATTGCTGCCTAAACTCAGAATCTGACCAGCAGTATTGATTTTAACTTGGGCGGCACCACCATCAATGGCGGTAGTTTGATAATTTCCTGTTCCAGTACCAGCACTCGCATCGGGAGCATCACCATAATCGTAAATTGGAACGGCTATAGTTACGGGATAATCTTCTACTTCTCCGTTACTAGCAGTACCAAGGGAGCGTTCATCAACGTTGGTTGTCCCACTGTTATCGGTCAAAGCATTGTCAGTAGTTAGACGGAAGCGGGCATGAGTACTGCCAGGAAGAGTGCCAATGGGGACAGTCCAGTTCAGGTTAGCACCGGTAGTAGTATTATTGACCGCAGCACTTTGATACTCTCCTGATTCAATTTTACCGTTCTTGTTGAAGTCAATCCAGGCGTGTAAAGTGGCAGCACCTCCACTAGTATTGGTTACAGGAACAGTAAGATTATAATTGCCGACAGTAGAGACATTAGCTAAGGTCGTAAAAGCATCTTCATCATCAGGAGTAGTACCATTGCTGTCATCCCCTGCTGCTGCTGCGCCAGCATCAGCCCCTAACTGAGTACTTAATTCTTTATCAGGTTTAACGCTACCTAGATATACAGTAGGCGTAAGAGGAATGTCATGGATGGCATCGCCAAAAGAGCTAGGAGCATCACCATAATCATATCTGGCGATCGCAATTTGGTAATCTTCCACTTCTCCCGTACTTGTAAAGCCAGTTGCTCCAACACCTGTAGCTGCGGAAAATCGAAAGCGCATGGCAGTATTGCCCGCCGTAGCCGAACCAGGAATTGTAATGGGAATAGAACTATTCGTAATAGTAGTGCTATTGATTGCTAAATCATTGGTAACTTTTTCTCCTGCATCTAAAAAATCACCATCTTTATTCAGATCTAGCCAAGCACTAAGATATCCTGTACCGAAGGTTGCAACATTTAGATTGGAAGTAGTGTTAGTAAATAAGGTTTGATTGTCTAAAGCTTGATTGTTAAGCTTAACTGCATCTTCATCGTCAAATTTACTTCCGTTTGTAGCACCGTCAAGATCATCTCCATTGGCACTAGCTGAAAATTGATTAGTAGTTTCATTATCTGGTAGGATGCCAGTCCCTAAAGAAAGAGTAGCAGAAGCTGCCGTTCCTGCCACTCCATAGGAGGTGTCAGCATCGCCGTAATCTTGAATATTAGTAATTAACTGGTTGATATAGGAAAAATCAAAGGATAGTTGAAATCGCCTAGTAGCAGAAGCATTATCATTTTGTACTCTTAATGTTACAGAGGAAACAGTATTAGGGCCATTTGCACCGTTGACAAACATTGCTGCTCCACGACAGGCAACATCAATCGTTCCACCAGTAGCGGGACTATCATTACAATTGCCACTGGCTTGTCCTTTTAGCTTAGTCTGGTATTGCCCTCCAAAAAAAGAGCCTGTAGTCGCTGTTACGTTGCTGCCAGGACTGATAAATGTTCCATCAGGGTTTTTAAAATATACATCATCTGTGCCTGTGCCTGTAGTACTATCTAAATCAAATCCACTGACAGCTAGGCGATCTATTTCTACGGGGGTAACAGTACCTTTTTTAACTACCGTAATTTTTAAATCCATAAAAGCAAAATTATCTGCTACATCGGCATCTACCATGTCTACTGTAATTGAATTGCCAGTATAAATAATACAACTACTTGTTGTATCGTTATCTTCACTTAGCACTTCTACCAAAAGGTCAATTGCTTGACCGTTATAAGTAGTGCTTGTGCCAAAACGATAGGTGGCAATTCCGCAGTCTGCACCGCTTAATATCGTCCGAGTACCATCTAGCTGTACTGAAACAGCACCAGCCGCAGTGGGCTTAAATAGGATTAATAATAAAAACGTGCTTAAAAAAGTTAGAAACCTAAGATTTTGCCGAGAAGAGATATTTTTGAGAGAAATATACCGTATCAAAAAAAGTGAAATAGGTTGCAAGCTCTTGCTCAAACTAGGCTTGGTATTAATTGTTAGAATTGCTTGCAAAAAATTCATAATAGTTTAGTTTTAGCTTGAACCTTAAGCCAGAAAGAATCAAAGATTTATAATTCAGAATATAAATAAAAAGATTTTAAAATAATCCTAAATATACTTATTTTTTAACTAATGTAATCTGTTTAACATTATTTTTACTTAGGTTTTGCTAATATTTGATTTCAATAAAACTGACTCTATTTGCAACAAAAAACCTTGACGTATCTATTGACAACTTCAATTAATGCAGCATAGTAGTGAAGTAATAAAGGATTTTGTGGTTGAAAAGATAATTCTTGATAGTAATTAAAATGCTAAAAACTTATTATCATCTATGACCTTAGATTAATTACTTACTGGTAGAGCAAAAAAGCCAGTTGAACTAATTAGCTCAACTGGCTTTCTTCAGTAATCTTGAATCAACTAGAACTTTGATTTACCAACAGTAATATAAATTACACAAAAATTAATCGTAATTATAAATTTGATTGATTAAAAGTAATTTAGAACACAGTAAAATTAGTGATTTCAAATCTTAATCACTCATGATATAGCAATTCTCAGAACCATAAGGTACTGCTTTTTTCCCTTTCCCTTTTCCCAAACAGAACCAAGGTGTATCTCACTTATTCGAGAACCGCTATATATGCTTAGTCAAGGGGAAAGGGAAAGCCCCTCGTCCCCCATTCGCTGTAGCTAAACCGTGTCCATATTCAAAACTGGAGTTTTAAACTAACAACGTCAGCAGAGTCGCAAACCTTTCCCCCTTTCCCTTTTACCTTTTCCCAAAACCACTTTAAAACTGTGGCTTTCAAGCTAGACGTGGTTTAGATGTCGGGTACGGATCGTCTCGGCGATCGCTTGGAGCCAAGTTTCGGTAATCATCTCTTTGGACAGTTGAAAGACACAATAGCCTTGT
>JBEANW010000491.1:0-10362 GCA_041165225.1 Cyanobacteriota bacterium
CGATCGCCCTTTAGTCGTGTTAACCGCTACGCAAAAATCCTCACCGGAGGAACTCCAGGCAGCGGGAATGAGCCAAGCGCAAGAAATACAGATGCAAACTCTCTGGAACCAACTCCAGGCGGATCTGGCCACTTGGTCAACGCACAGTCGGCATGAGATCGTTCCCGACGCATCTCACGCTATCCAGTTCGATCGCCCAGATGTTGTCATCAAAGCGGTGCGTGAAGTGGTTATGGATGTGCGAAAGATTGAGGCGAAGAATAAATGATTCTTCATGAAGTATTAAACAAAACAGCAGAGGTATTAGAATATGGCTACTAATTTTTTAGCTAATGTGTTTGATGGGAAAACTACAAAATCGAGTTTTTTGATGACGATAGTGGTTAGTCTGGCAATGTTTTTTGTATTTAGTAATATTTTGGCAATTCCTCTAGATATTTCCAAAATTACAGTGGCGAATTATCACAACGATCTGCTAGTTCTACTAGTTTTTTTAACTAGTTTTGGTTCATTATGTTTAAGCACATACTTTGCAGTTAAAATTTTTCATAAAAGAGGATTTTTATCTCTTGTAAATACAAGTCTTCGTTTTAATTTTCAAGTCTTTTTTAAAGGCTTAATTCTTATCTTATCTATCTTTGGTGTTTACAGGCTTATTTCATATTTTTTCGGAGATACAAAGTCGAATCTATCTGGCTTGAATTTTTCTCAGATTTTATTATTAATTTTTGGTGGGTTGCTATGTATCTGCGTTCAGGCATTTACCGAAGAAATAATATTTAGAGGATACATAACACAATCACTGTACGCTGCAACTAAAAACAAGTATATTGCAATGCTACTATCTGGAATATTATTTGGTCTTGCCCATGTTCCTAATGGTGGTAATGTCATCCTATACTTTGCCTTTACATTAAGTATTGGATTGTTCTTCTCTTATACCGTTGAACTCCTTGGTGGTATCGAGTTTGCTGCTGGAATGCATTCGGCAGTTAATTTTATCACGTTTGTATTTTATATTCATCCATCAAGTATGGTACTGCCTAATTTTGGAGGATTTCTATCAATCGAACATTTCGGTCTTGTCATTGTTTCGATCGGGATACTTATTCCTGTTTTAAATAAATATAAATATATAATTACTAGCTAATATAAAAACCGCGATCGAAAAGAATTTGTCATGAGAGTATCTCAAGGGTTTTCAAGCTTATTACGCAACAAGTCTAATGACTATTAATTTCAACTATCTGGACTTTAGGAAAGAAACAAAAAGAATCAGCCACAATCCTGAACTTAAAATTTTAGAATCAGAGCCAAAAGCTAAAAAATAGTACAATCGATGGGCAACATTCCTTGAATTCGACTCCGAGATGAAAATTATCTGCGCTTCATTAGACCTGAAAAACAATCTTTCCTTAGTTAGTCGTGCTGTGCCTTCTCGTCCAGAACCCCCTGTTTTAGGTAATGTTTTAATTCAAGCCAACGAAACTACCCAAAAAGTCACCCTGATTGCTTTTGATGGTAGTTTGGGCATTAAGACTAGTTTCAACGCGGAAGTTGATGCAGGAGGCAGTATTACCCTGCCCGCTAAGTTATTAAATGATATTGTTACCCGTCTACCAGAAATCGAAATTACCATAGAAGTTCCAGTCACTGAACCAGAAGCGCGAAGCGGCGTTGCGCGGGGAACCCGCGTTGTCCTAAAGGATACACCTTCGGATAAGCCGACTGAGCAAGAAGATGCTAATTTCGTGACGACTATCAGTTCTACCTCTGGTCAATTTCAAATCACAGGTATAGATGCTGCTGAGTTTCCCGAACTCCCCACGATTGAACAATCAGCACAAACTCTAGAACTGCCCATAGCGCTCCTGAATCAAGGTTTGGGGGGCTGTTTATTTGCTGCCTCAACTGAATTATCCAAGCAGATCTTAACGGGGGTTCATTTGAAAACCCAAGACATTGGTCAACACGGTTTTGGAGATACCTTAGAATTCGCTGCTACCGATAGTCATCGTTTGGCAGTGGTTGCCACTAACCTCAATGATTTTGAATCGGAATCGGAATCGGAGTCAGAATCCAAGATTGAGTTACCTCAGCTAGCCGTAACTATTCCTGCCAAGGCATTAAGAGAATTAGAAAGAATCGTCAGTGATGCTGCCGAAAAAGACAGGGTGAAGGTGAGTTTTGATGAACAAGTAATGGTCTTTGAGTTAGGCGATCGCCTTTTGACCAGTACCAAGATTTCAGGGGATTACCCTGCCTATGGTCAGTTAATTCCTCAAAATTTCAGTCGAGAAATTATCCTCGATCGCAAACGTCTGCTTTCCAGCCTGGAACTAGTAGCAATTTTGGCACAGAAGAATAATTTAGTAAAATTTAGTCTTCATAAGGATAATGCAGAATTAGTAGTTTCCGCCGATGCTCAAGACGTGGGCAATGCCGAACAGTCTCTCCCCGCAGAGATTATGGGAGACGACATTGAAATCGCTTTTAATATCAAGTATTTAATGGATGGATTAAAAGCCCTATCCACCACCGAAATCAAAATGCAACTCAATGAAGGTCATCAGCCAGTGATCTTTAGTCCCCTAGGAGGGCTAAAAATGACTTATCTAGTAATGCCAGTACAAATTAGAAACTAAACCTTGAGGCTCAAATCTTGTACCATTCTCAATGCTATAAGCCGTAAGCCGTAAGCTCTAAGCTATAAGCTCTAAGCTATAAGCTCTAAGCTAGTACTTTAGTGAATCCTTTAGGCCGAACTCCGAACTCATCAAAAGGGATTGTCATCTAAGAGAATTACCCTTAGTCTGGATTTAATAGTTATCGATAGAATTCCTAGCTGCTTATTAGACTGAAATCATACTTAAATTTATTGAAAGTTATTCTGTAGAGAGGCTTAACCTTAAGCTTAACCTCAGCTAGAAGCTAGAAGCTAAAGACGGATCACTATCACTTTTAATTCACACTAGACGTTTTTTATAGTTGCGGGTTATGTCCTACGAGTCACAATTAGACAATCAATCTAGTAAGTTAATTAACCCTGCACAGCTATGTCTACTGCTGTCAGTTGTCCTTCATTTACTAGTGTTAAAGTTTGGTTTGCCACCTCTCAAATTCAATAATGACGATGGCACAAGAGAGGTTGAAATTATTGAACTGGACGCTGAACAACAGGCTCGTTTACCAGATCTTGATCCTCAACAGAACAGTCCAGATCTGGCTAACTTTATCGATCCAGCTAATCTCCCACCCAATCTGCTTCCTGGAAATACAGATCCTTCTGGTTTGCCTCCCTTAATTATTCCTCCACCACCACAATTTAATTTTCCCCCGCTACCGCCCGTCAACGACATTAATCTACCTCCAGTAGGTGATTGGTCTAATTTGCCTCTTCCTCCACTAATCAATCCTGACGATTTTAAGGTTGTGCCAATTAAGCTACCGCCTAATATCGGTAAATTTCCCCCGCAACCCAGCAAAGCAGTAGCGATTAAAACTCCCCCCAATCCACCAACGGCAACTAAGCTCCCAAATCTTCCGCAAACCCAACCCCAGAACCAGCCTCAAAACCAACCCCAGAAACAACCCCAGAACCAGCCCCAGAATCAACCTCAGAATCAGCCTCAAAACACCCCAGAGATTATTGCTGCCCAAAAAGCCAGTGAATCACAACAGCGAATTATCAGCTTGCGTCAAAGTCTCACCAAAACCAAAACTGGGACTAATAATAAGGAAGCTACAAGTAACTTTATTGCCTGGGCGGCTAAGGTTCAAAATATTCAACCAAAAGGGGAAATTCCCCAAGAAATTGTCATCAAAGGCGCTTATCCTCGGGATGCCTGTATTATCAAGCTGAAAGGAAGTAGTTTTTTTGGCGCAGTGGTTAATCCCAAAGGAGAGGTTATTGACCTTGATTTGCTTAAAGCCTCAAGATATCCCGTTTTTAATCAACAGGCCGTTCAAGATCTTGTAAGTACGATTTTAGTCAATGACACCAATAAACCCAAGCCATATCAAGTAAGGGTAAATTATGAATATGATCCCAAAGTTTGTCCTTCTTTAACCCTACCCATTCCTGGAAGAGCAGCGAAAAAGCCCCAGGCTCCCGTACCTGCTCCCGCTCCCGCACCTAAACCGATTCCTGCCCCCGCTCCTAAACCAACTCCTGCTCCCGTTCCTAAACCCGCTCCTGTTCCTGTACCTACTTCCATTCCCAAACCTGCACCTAAACCGACTCCTGCCCCACAACCAGTGCCAATTCCCGCACCCAATTCACCACCGTCTTTACGCGATCGCTTGCGTAATGTACCACTACCCGACTTAGATCCCGCTCAACTCAAAGACGTTCCTTTACCCAAGACTCCCAATTTAAACAATTGATCAGCATTGATTAGCTTGGCTATAATTATGGATCTATACCTCAAATTTTCCTGTTGCGATCGCAAATTAAATTTATTTAAGCGATTAGTCTGAGATATTGTATTATTTGTATCTACTGAGTATTTACAAAAGAGCCACAAAACTACATAATTACAATTAGTTTGTAAAAATATATTAAGTGATCACGGACAGATATTCTCCGTTTTACTTTTCTATCTTATTTGATCTGAAGTATGAAAATTGGATGGTATGAGATCCTAGGTGTGAAAGTTAATTTGCTTAGTATGATGCAGCTTAATTCGTTAATTGGAGAAGCTGTTCAATCAAACTGCAAATGGATTATTGCTAATCACAACCTCAACAGTCTCTATATTTTTCACCATAACCCTGCCATGAAGGACTTCTACAACAAAGTAGATTATGTTCATATTGATGGTATGGCGTTGATTTTTCTCGGCAAACTGCTAAATCTACCTTTTAGGAGGGAACATCGCGTAACTTATGCCGACTGGGTTTGGTCTTTGATGGAACAAGCTGCTGATGACAATTGGCGAGTGCTATATCTAGGCTCTAAACCTGGAGTGGCGGAACGAGGAGCAGCAATTCTACGCAATCAATATCCTGGACTAAAAATTTCCACCGTTCACGGTTACTTTACTGCTGGCAGTCAAAATCAAGCCGTGATTGACCAGATTAATTCCTATCAACCTAATATCTTGATGGTTGGTATGGGAATGCCTCGTCAAGAAGAGTGGATTTTAGCCAATATTGACCAAATTGAAGCGAATATTGTGCTACCCAGCGGTGCTTGTATTGACTATATTGCTCAAGAAATCGCTACTCCTCCCCGTTGGATGGGACAAGTCGGCTTGGAGTGGTTATATCGTTTAGCTACAGAGCCAAAAAGACTGTGGCGCAGATACTTAGTCGAGCCTTGGTTTATCGCCAAGCTGCTGATTGAAGAGTTCTTTTTTAATTTGCGTAATAGATTATTTTCTAGCTAGCTGGTATTGGCCGAAGCTCGAAATACCCTGTTGGTTGCGACCGAACAGTATTAAGCAATAGAACCTATAAATTGTGTTTTATAATAACTGAAAAATAATAATTTAATCATCTTTTAAAATCAAACAAACATTTTATAATTCCAGCAAGTCAATACTTGACCAAAAAGTCAGTATTTTGCTGATAATGTATTTCTGCTGTTTAAATCGTTCATTTATATCTAATCAAGCTTTACGATAACTTCATTTATCCAAGCAGAATTTTAAAGATTTAGTATTCTATAAGCAGAATTTTAGCGATTTTAAAAGTAAGCTTTCTAAAGCTTGGTAAGTTGATGTAATTAGTAAATCAATAATTATTATTTAATCTAAATTCATTGTTCTGGGGGTGAACTATCAAAACCATTTCTGACAAGAAGGTAGCTGATTAAACAGAGAACTTAAATTGATAAGCAAGCTAGGTGTGTAACTGTATATGACTTCCAACGTAAATTTAGACGAATATCTTGACTTTCAAAAATACTGGCAGGTTCTTCAACGTCGATGGGTGCCAGCATTAGTAACCTTTGCTAGTGTAGTGGGGGTAGCTACTGCTGCTTCACTATTGTCACCACAAATATACAAAGCTGAAGCCGAACTCTTAATTGAAAGCGACAATACCAGTAGGTTAACGGGCTTGGAAGATAGCTTAGGCAAAATTGAAGGTTTAACCATCGATAGCAATCCTGTCACTACTCAAGCAAGGGTTTTGCAGTCTCGCCCAGTGATTAAACAATTGGTTAAGGATCTTAACCTACGAGATGATGATGGCAAGTTATTGAAGTATGAGGATATTGCTGAGAATCTCAAAATCAAGCCTATAGTTGGTACAGATGTACTGCAAATTAACTATACCAACAAAGATCCAGAGATCGCAGCTTTAACGGTTAATAAATTAATTGAGCTATATATCAATACCGATGCTCTCAATAACAGTTCTTCTAGTGTGGCTGCCAGCAAATTTATTAAGAAGCAGTTACCGAAAGTAGAGGCGAATTTGCGACAAGCAGAAGCAAATTTGCGAGAGTTTAAAACCAAAAATAGAACTGCTAGCCTGGGAGAAGAAACCACAGCAAATATCACCTCCATCAGCAGTGTTGCGGATCGACTAGACGAGGTTACTGCCAAGGCTGAAAGCGTCAATGCTCGCTATGATCGTTTGAGCGCTCAGTTAAATATGACCTGGCAAGAAGCCTCCGCAATTAGTGCCTTAAGTCAATCTGTCGGGGTTCAATCGGCTTTGGAGCAGCTCCAGAGTGTCAGGATTAAATTAGCGAAACAACGACATTACTTATCGAATCAAGCTCCTCAAGTAATTGCCTTGCAGGAGGAAGAAGCGGATCTCAATCAGCTACTAAATCAACAAATCGCCAGCACTCTAGGGTCTTCCTCCCCCAATGTCTTGGCAAAGGTCAACATTTTAAGTTTAGGTGAGCTGAAACAAGCTCAAATTGCCGAGTTTGCTGATTTAGGTCTACAAAAAGAAGGTTTAGACAAAGAAATTGCTGCTTTAACGAACACGAAAGATAGCTATCAACTGAAATCCGATGCTTTGCCCCGTTTACAGGAGCAGCAACGAGAATTGGAACGCAAGGTAGAGGTAGCTCAATCCACTTTCCAAACCTTGTTGAAAAAGTCCCAAGATGCGGGAATCATTGAACAGCAAAAAATTGGTAATGTGCGTCGAGTTTCGGATGCCGAAATTCCTGAAAAACCCATTGCTCCCCGCAAAAAAATTATTGTTGCCAGTGCTGGAATCTTGGGAATGTTTTTAGGGGTGGCAGTAGCATTTTTGCTGGATCTGCGAGACAAGACTGTCAAGAATACTCAAGAGATCAAACGCCTCTTGCCCTATTCTCTAGCGGGGGTAGTTCCCGATATCAATATTCTAGAAGATGAAAGCCAATTGCTTCTACCCCACAGTGCCATAGAGCAACTACCGAAGCTAGCGGTGACTAATATGACGTTACTACCTATTAGGGAGGCTTTCCACAACCTCCAGATGGAGTTGAACCTATTAGATAGTGAGGTAGCTCATAAAGTGATTCTGGTGACCAGCGCCGTAGCAGGAGAGGGCAAGTCCTCAGTTTCTGCCAACTTAGCGGTAGCTCAGGCACAGTGTGGCAAAAAAGTCCTGTTAATTGATGGGGATTTGCGTCGTCCAACTCAACATACTCTCTGGGAAGTATCGAATAATTTAGGGCTGACGGAAGTCCTCGAAGAACAAAAATCTTGGGCCGATACCGTCAACAAGATGATGCCAAATCTGGATGTCATGACTTCGGGTAATATCCCCAGGCACCCCATCTCGCTGCTCAACTCCTCCATGATGAAAGCCTTGATTCTCAGTGCAGGCGATCGCTATGACTGTATTATTATTGACGCTCCTCCTGTAATAGGACTAGCAGATAGTAAAATCTTGGCAAAACTAACTGACGGGGTACTGTTTGTAGTTCGACCTGGGGTAGCAAATTATGCCAGTGTCGAGGCAGCCAAAGAACTGCTAGCAGACTTGAACGTCTTAGGGGTAGTTGCTAACGGCGTAGACCTCAACAATGAGTCTTATGGTTACGAGTCTTACTATCCAGACCGCAAATACCTAGAGGCTGCCAATTAAGAAAATTGCAATGCTGGATAAATTAAAATCGGCAGACCAGAAATTAAGCCCAGGATTTAGAAAAATACTGCGTAATATTGGCTGGCTCTCGGCTGAACGCTTGATCAGGATGATATTGTCTTTCTTGGTTGGGGTCTATGTAATTCGTTACTTAGGGCCTGAACAGTTTGGTCAGCTTAGTTACAGCACCAGTTTTGTCTTCTTGTTTCTCGCCATTACCAAATTGGGTTTAGATGATATTGTCGTCCGCAACCTAGTTAAGCAACAAGGCACTAGTGCCAAAATTTTAGGGACGGCTTTTGTTCTGAAGTTAATTGGCTGTGTGTTGGCTTTATTTATTGTGAGCGGGGGAATTATCATCTCTACTGACGATGGGTTGGTGCGTTGGATGACGATGATCATTGCGTTTAGCATGATCTTCACTTGTTTCGACATCTTGGATTTGTGGTTTCAGTCCCAAGTATTATCCAAATCCATCGCCATTGTCAGAAGTATTCAATTCGTGATTAGTTCCCTAGCCAAGATGGGTTTTATTTGGTTGCAGCTACCAGTAATTTCCTTTGCTTATCTATTTGTCGCCGATACGATCATTAGAGCAATTGGCATGACTTGGGTCTATGTCAAGGATCAACAACACCTAGTGGGGCGCTGGAAGTTTGATCAATCTGTCGCGGTGGATTTACTCCAGAATTCTTGGCCCTTGATTTTATCGGGAGTAATGGTAACCATCAACATGAATATCGATCAAGTCATGTTGGGCAACATGTCTACTAGTGAGGAACTGGGTAATTACGCCGCTGCGGTCAAGTTTTCTGAGGTCTGGTATTTTATTCCCACGGTCATTTGTTCTTCTGTATTTCCTGCCATTGTTCAAGCCAAACAGCAAAGTCGTCAGGAATATTATGCCAAAATACAGCAGCTTTATGACTTTATGTCATTCCTCTCCTTGAGTATTGCCCTGATTGTCGCCTTTACCTCGGAAAATGTTTTAACCAGGCTCTTAGGTGCCGAATATGCCAGCGCTGGCACTATTCTAACCTTGCATATTTGGTCAGGAATTTTTATCTTTTTTGGGGTAGCCCGTGGTAACTGGCTGGTGATTGAGGACATGACTCGCCTGAGTTTAATTACGCAGTTAATGGGGGCTGTGACTAATGTTGTCCTAAATATATTTTTTATTAAACAATATGGCGCGATCGGCGCAGCGATCGCCACCATGATTTCTTATGCTGTTTCCTCTTATTTAAGCTGCATGATTTTTCCTGCCATGCATCATACAGGCTGGATGCTGACGAAAGCTTTATTCATACCATTTCGCTTTAAAAGTTTACTACCTGTCCAGAAATGATTTTGTCTGAGTATTTAGTAACATCTTTAAATTTAAAATTGGGCTACTTTTAGAGCGTAATAAACAGTTATATTAGCTCAATATAAAGCGGAGATAAGGCATAAACAAAACTTTAATAAAGTAGCAATACTAAGTCTTGACTTTTGTTGCTTACTTTTGATTTTTTTAAATAAAAATTCAAAATAAATAGCTTGAAAAAAGCTGTAAAAATAGGATAATAAGCATACAAATATTACTAGTAATATTGAGCGTATCCAAGATTATCAAGTAATTTGTAATTTAAATAATTATCGGTTTTGATAGATGACTAGCTATGAAATACAATCAAATTAACAGTGATTTCAAGTATTTAAATTTAGGCTGTGGATATCGTTTTGATTCTCGGTGGACTAACGTTAATTTTAAAGCTACGGGAGCAGGGGTAATTCCCTACGATTTAGGTAAAGGTATTCCCTTTGCTGATCATACTTTTGAATTGGTATACCATTCCCATGTACTAGAACATTTTAATCAAACTGCCGCTAAATCTTTTATTCAAGAATGCTGTCGCGTATTGCGTCCAGGGGGAATTCTAAGAGTTGTCGTCCCAGACTTGGAGCAGATTGCTAGTCTCTATTTAGCATCTCTGGCTGAGGCTTCTGAGTCAGCGGAAGGGGCAGGAAAATATGAATGGATCATCTTAGAATTACTCGATCAAATGGTCAGAAATACTCCTGGTGGTGACATGGCGACTTATCTTGGTCAATCCACAAATCGTCATCAAGAATTTGTCTTGGAACGTTTTGGTGCCGAAGCCAGGGATTTTAAACAACCATCTCAGAGCGATCGCCCTAGCAAACTGCTAGTCAAGCAAATTAAGGGTTTAGGAACAACGGTACTTCAGGTACTACCTCAGCCCCTGGCTAGGTTTTATACTGCTCTGAAGGTTGGCTATTATCGTCAAAACGGCGAGGTTCATCAATGGATGTATG
>JBEANW010000492.1:0-12506 GCA_041165225.1 Cyanobacteriota bacterium
TTCAAAAGTTTGTTAATCCCATTGAAGTCGCCACCTATGCTCTCAATCGGTTGCCTGCTTTATATGCTTCGTCACAACAGGGATTTAATAAGCAAAAACTCAAAGGACGCTCCGAACATAGTGTAAAAATCACTCAAGAAGTCCGTAAAGGATTCGCGGCAATTCAACAGGATCTTCTGCGTAATTCCACTCCTTTACAAGCAGAAAATGAGTCGGAAGTCGATAAAAGTATCAAAGAAGCTAAAGCCGCTTTACAAGAATTAGCTGATTACTTACCAGAAAAAGATCTAACTTGGAAAAACGTAATTAGGTTAGTGAAACCTATCTTAGCTGAATTAAAAGAGCAAGATCCTGAAATCATCAATAGTCAAAAAGTCCGTTCTAGGTCTAGTAAACTTTGGGAAGACTCTGTTCATAAGAAATAAAAACATTGCTAGTTGAAACGGCAAGATTCTTAATGCAAGATTCCCCATGACAATGTTCTTCTCTTTTATTCATAGATAGCTAATTAAGAAATCCCATTTTAGGATCTATTAATTAGCTAAATTTCAGTTGGTACCGCTTTAAGATATCATCAGAGGTTTTTTCTATGGATATAGATAGCACTATTTGGTTACAGCATCAGATTCGGTAGCACTGAAGCTTTTTTCTAGCAACATGACTCTTTTTGCTTGTGCCGACAAAGCAGATTTATCGAGCAAGTTAGTAATCAAAGCATCAGTAGAAAATAATCCTGCACCGTTGATGGTGAAAAACAAGAAACAGGCCGCATAAACAGCAGATAGCTCTAAGTAGGGAATGCTTAAACCTGCTACTAAGATGTGATGATACATCGCCACGCACATGGTGAAAAATAAACCTAGGGCAGCAGGTCTCACAAATAAACCAATGACTAGTAACGGTGCGCCGATCAGTTCGGTAAAAGCCGCAATATAGCTAAAGAAAATGGGGAATGGTAGACCAATATAAGCTACATAAGCCTCAGCAAAACTTTCGATATTTGATAGCTTGTCAATACCGTTATGGATCATCATGATACCGACAACTGCTCTGAGAATTGCCCAAGAAGTTTGTTGCCAAAAGTCAGGAGTGATATTGGGATGAAAGGCTTTAGTAATGAGAGAATTAATCGACATTGTATTTATGAAGGTTAAATTATAAATTTAACGCATTTTTATTACAAAAGTTAACTTTGCTTAATGAACTTAGATTTGATTTCTCATATTTGGATTTATGGGGTTAAAGATTGGGTCTCCCAGGGAATAATCTAGCCTTTACCACCACAAAGCCTTAAACTGAAATTTGCAGAGAATTTTAAGATATTTTTTAGATTGTGCGAAAAGTAATTATTGCTGGTAATTGGAAAATGCACAAAAATCAGGCGGAGTCCCTGGCTTTTGTGCAGGGGGTTAAATCTGAAGTTGAAGATATCAAAGACAATCAAGAGGTAGTGTTGTGTGCGCCTTTCACCTCTTTGACAGCTTTATCAAAACATCTGCATGGCAGCAGAATCATGTTGGGAGCGCAAAACATTCATTGGTCAGATGAGGGTGCCTATACTGGAGAAATTTCAGGCTCAATGTTGACAGAAATCGGTGTTGATTATGTAATTGTCGGTCACAGTGAAAGACGACAGTATTTTGGGGAAACGGATAAGACTGTCAATTTAAGGCTCAAAGCAGCGCAGCAAAACAAACTCAAGCCTATTCTCTGCGTTGGGGAAACCAAAGCACAAAGAGATGCGGGAGAAACTGAGAATATTATCATTGCTCAGTTAAAATCAGATTTGATCGATATTGACCAGAGTAATTTGGTAATTGCCTACGAGCCTATTTGGGCAATCGGTACGGGTGATACCTGTGAATCTTCAGAAGCGAATCGAGTGATCGGCATTATTCGCGAACAGCTAGATAATAAAAATGTCTCAATTCAATATGGCGGTTCCGTCAACCCTGATAATATTGATGAGATCATGGCACAGTCAGAAATAGACGGTGCTTTAGTTGGCGGAGCTAGTTTATCGGCAGATAGCTTTGCCCGAATCGCTAATTATCAGTAAAGGGCTTTGCCCCAGCTATTAGAAGGCGCGTTTTCGGTTAGAAACTTCTTACCGAAAAGCCGTCGCCCGTTGGCTCTTAGCTAATTTGAAGTTGAGGTTATTGTCGACGGCGGAAGACCGCTAAACGAAGTTTGGTAGGGGTATTAAACCCTATAGTTTAAAGCTCTTCGTCTTTTGCTTAGGTAATCTTTTAAGTCATAAGCTTCCCTCGTTTACTGGCATCAGATTATTGTAAATATTGTTATGGCGTTTCTCTTACTTGTGAGGTATGCCTTAGTTCTGTTTGGGATAAGCGATATCCGAAGGTGTATCCTTTAGGACTGAATCAAGAAGGGCAAAGGAAAAGACAACCTCGCAGGATTTTGAGAATTGCTATATAAAATTTTCTTAAACTATTTTAATTGAGGTTAAATCTGAGATATGCTTCAGAGAATCTACTGAAAATATTAATGTCGGTTGATTTTTTATTATTCGACTAACATCCCTTATTTTACTATTGATCAAACTCAAGATGATAATTAATTAAGGATAAATTGACCGAAAAATTCGGTAATTTTGCGAATAGTCTTATTTTAATAATTTGTTAGTATGGGACAAAATTGAGCGTACAAATCGAGCGTATAAGTCTCAAGTCCTAACATATTTTTGCTTTATGGCAAAATATTCTTACTTTTATGAGATCCCGTAACTAATCCATATTTATTGATTCAGTAATTACTCTTATTTTATTGGTACAGCAATGATCAAAATGATCAATCTTCTTGCTACTCAATATTTGTTATTTGCATCATCGCAACCTTAATAATTATTGCTTAATAGCATTAATGATATGTATTAAATTTTCTATGCATAAAGCATCAGTTAATTAAAATATCACTAATTTTGCCGTCCCAAAAAATATATCCACTATTCTATTAGTCACAATAATTCAGACAAAACCATGACAAGACCTAAAAAATCACAACGCCAAGAAACCAATTCGCCGTTCAAAAGATTAAGACTCAATGTCAAGTTATCTCAAGAACAGTTGGCGCGAGAAATTGGCGTAGCAGTATCGACAATTCGTCGTTGGGAAAAAGGACAGGCCGAACCAACTATGACCGTATCTCAGATGAAGGAATTCTGTAAAGCAGTCAAGAAAAATTTTGATGAATTACCTAATTCTTTGCTTCCTAGCGATATATCTAAAAATGGCAGCAATGGTCGGACTTAATTTAAGTTTTACCGCACAAATTATTCTAATTACTCTAAATAGTATTTAAAGTATTTAATCTTCTTCTAGCTTCCTCGTAGGTAGGTAATTGTCAGCGATCTTTTATTTGAGCGACAAAACTACTTGTCTACGAGATTGCTTGTTTTAGGGCATAACTGAATTCAGCGATCGCCTTGAGTCCTGATTCGGGAGTTCCTGAAGCGAGACGTTTGACGATCGCACTACCGACAATCACCGCATCTGCCCCCCAGTCTTTAATCTGTTTTGCCTGTTCGGGGTCAGAAATACCAAAGCCAACACCAATGGGTTTATCCGTAGCCTGATGTAAGCTAGTCAGCAAATCTTGAACTCCTGTTGCCATTTCTGAACGTACCCCCGTAACCCCCGTGACAGAGACTAAGTAAATAAAGCCTTGAGATTTTTGGGCGATCGCCTTAATTCTCTCTGGGGAACTAGTAGGGGCAACTAAAAGAATTACTTCAATACCAATTTTCGCTGCCGAATTCAGGAGAGTTTCCGCCTCTTCTAAAGGTAGATCAGGAACCACCAAGCCACTGACTCCCGCCTCTTTAATTTGCTGAAGAAACGACTCAACTCCTCGATAATAAATTGGGTTGTAATAAGTAAATAAAATAATTGGCACATCAAACTTGTTGACGGCATCTTTGACTATTGCCAAGACATCTTCTAGCTTAACCCCTTTTTGCAAAGCTCTAGTCGCCGCCGCTTGAATTGTCGGGCCATCTGCCAGGGGATCGGAATAGGGAACTCCTAATTCAATCAGATCTGCCCCATTGTTCGCTAAAATTTCCAACGCCTTAGCCGTAGTTTCTAGATCTGGATCTCCTGCGGTGATAAAGGGAATGAAGGCACATTTAGAATTCTGTTTTAGCTGTTGAAAGCGCTGGGCAACATTCATTTAAGTTAATTTAAGCTTGATAATATTTAAGGCATTTAAAACGGCATGTGAAGCAACAGCAAGACTAAAGAAAGACTAAGATTTCTTCCTTTGCTCGATTTCTTGCTGTAGCTGGGCTAATTCTTCAGGAGACATTTCCTCCAAGCGCTTCTGCATCACCGCTTCTTCATAATCTTTTAGTTGCTGATTGTAGGTCATCTGCTTATTGCCCACACGAAATAAGTAGGTCAAAGACCACCCCATGAGCAGAAACACTAGTGCGGCTTGAGTCCAGATTCCCGCATTGATGCCATCTAGACCAAATAACTGTAAAGCAAGATAAACTAGTCCAGCAGCAACAAATACCCCTAGACCAATACCCAGAGCATCGATTCTACGCATACTGTGTTCCTAAGCTTCTAAATTGCGACGCTGGGGACGGAAATTGAGCAGAGGACTGAGCAAGAGCATTCCTGGAAAACTCAAAAATACAAACAGGTACATAATCAACCGTTCAATCGAACTGGCGTTGTACCAACGTTTATTAAGATAGAAATAAACAAATGCTGGTAACACTAAAAGATAGGTGCCACTTAAAACTAGATACAATAAGGCAACTAAGTTAGTCTCTGTAAGTAGCATAACCGCTGTTAAACATAAAGAAGTTTTGACACTGTTATTTTAGCAGGGCAAACCCCTACATTTTGCTCAACTTGTTCAACTCACTGAATTACTGAAGAATGGTGAATGGTAATTATGAGTCGCCTCAGCAGTAAAAGGGCTTCGCCCCAGTATTAGCCTTTAGTCATTTTAAAATAGTGGTTTTAATACATTTCATATTTCAACAGGGTACAGGGAATTGCTCCGTTATAGAGTTTAATGCGCTTAGAAGTTCTTAAGCCCACCTGCTTAGAAAGGTTCATACTACCCGTGAGAATGTAGGCTGTCCAACCCTTAAATCGCTGCTTAAAGATATCTCCCAGCAGCTTATATAGTTCCCCTAATTCGGCTTCCGTACCGAGTCGAACACCATAGGGCGGATTACAGATTAGGACTCCATGATCTGCTGGGGCTTCTACATCAGCCAACTCTCGTCTGGCAAACTGGACATAATCTTCTAAGCCTGAACTTTCCGCATTCACAAAAGCTTGCTTAATTACTTGGAGATCGCGATCGCTGCCAATAATTGGGGTCTCCAGATCGTGTTTTTGCTGTCCTTCGGCTTCTTTCAAGAGACTGCGCCATAAATCGCGGTCGAAGTCTAACCAGGTTTGAAACCCAAAATCACGATAGAGTCCAGGGGCAACATTGAGAGCTTTTAAAGTCGCTTCAATGGGTAGAGTTCCACTGCCACACAGGGGATCGAGGAAGGCTAAATCTGGTGTCCATTCTGCCATCTCTAATAAAGCTGCTGCCAGAGTTTCTTTCATCGGTGCTGCGCCAATGGCGGGACGATATCCACGACGGTGCAAGCTAGAACCTGAGCTATCTAAGCTAATGATGCAGTGCTTTTCATCAATATGAGCATTAATTTGTAAATCGGGGTTTTCCGTATCCACGCTAGAGCGTTTACCACCCCGAACTTTTTGCCAGTCGGTAATGGCATTCTTAATCTGTAATGCTGTGAAGTGAGTATGATTGAGGAGCTTGTTTTTCCCTGTGCAGGTAACAGCTAAAGTCATGTCAGGCTCTAGATACTCTGACCAGTCGATTTTTTGGACGCTGCGATATAACTCATCACCATTAAAGCCTTTTACTCTGGCGATGGGCTTTAAGATCCGAAAAGTAGTCCTCGTCCAAAGATTTGCCTTGTAGAGTAATTTCTTGTCTCCCCGAAAATGTACTCCCGTAAATTCTGAGCGGACATCGGATGCACCAATGCGTCTTAATTCCTCCGCCGCCACTTCTTCCAAACCGCGAGATACCGTAGCAAAATAATCGTTCATGTATTTTTTATAAGCTATAAGCCTTCAGCTCTTAGCTTTAAAACCTCTGAGGGAAAGCGATCATTGTAGTTATCATACCTGAATTGCTCTCTGATATGAGGACGATTTGGACCCTTATGTTTAGCAATAAGCTATTGCCATTCAGAGTAAATAGATCCAAACTTGTTTTGATATTTGGCTATCTGTTTACCATGAAGAATTATCAGCCACTGACAGAAGACACACAAGAAGCATCAGTTAACGCATTAGTAGCCCAACGAGTCAAGACTACGGCGAATATCATAGATCGAGTCCGTCGTTCCCAAGATATCGATACAATCTTTAAGAACACTACAGAGGAAATGCGTCGTGTATTACAAAGTGATCGCCTGGTAATTTACCAATTTAATCCCGATTGGAGTGGTCAAGTAGTTGCCGAATCCGTAGGTAGTGGCTGGATTTCTTTGATCATTGAGCAAAACAACGATGAAGTTTTACAAGGCGATCGCATTCAAAGAGATCGCTGTCTGCTGCGAGATTGGTCGAAGGGAGAACAAGAAGATATTTTTGAACCAGATAGTTTTCTGCAAGAAACCAAGGGAGGAAGATATACTAGCGGACAAAAATATTCTGCTGTCAATGATATTTATGCTCGAAATTTTCCAGCATGTTATGTTGAATCTCTCGAAAAATATCAAGCTCAAGCCTATCTAATCGTACCAATTTTTCAAGACGAAAAACTGTGGGGCTTGCTTGGAGCATATCAAAACGAAGGTACGCGCATCTGGCAAGAATCGGAAATCGATTTAATGATGTTGGTTGCTAGTCAATTAGCCGTGGCTCTACAACAGGCAGAATATGTAAATAAGCTGAAACAGAAGTCAGATCAAGAAAAAACGCAGTCCGAAAATCTTAAAAGAGCTTTAAAAGAACTCAAACAAGCTCAAAAACAATTAATTCAACAGGAAAAACTAGCTGCTTTAGGACAATTAGTTGCAGGAATAGCCCATGAAATCAATACTCCTTTAGGGGCGATTCAAGCTTCGGCAGGAGATAATACCAAAGCCTTGATGGTGGTAGTGGCTGAGTTACCCCAGTTATCTGAATATTTAAGTGAATCAGAAAAACACATTTTTTTTCGCTTAATTAATCGGGCAATGACTAGTAAGCCACTGTATTCATCTAGTGAAAAACGTCCCCTAAAACGCCAAATCACAGCACAGCTAACCGAACATAATATTGATAATGTCAGACGTATTGCCGACTTACTAATTGATATTGGCATCTATGAGGAAATTGATTTATATCTGTCCTTACTCAAACATCCCAAAGTAGATTGGATCTTAGACTTGGCATACAATTTAGCTAGCTTGATGGGAAATAATCGCACTGTGATCACCTCGGTGGAAAAAGCTGCTAAAGTTGTTTTTGCCCTCAAAAGCTACGCCCGTTTTGACCAAAGTGAATCAAAACAGTTGATCGAAATAACAAAGGGATTAGAAACCGTTCTAGAGATTTATCACAATCAATTAAAGCAAAACATTGAAGTCTTCCGTAGCTATCAAGATTTAACTCCAGTTTGGTGTTATCCCGATGAGTTAATTCAAGTTTGGACTAACCTCATTCATAACAGCATTCAAGCCATGAAAGATGGTGGCACATTAATTATTGCAACCTCAGAAGAAAACCAAGGAATCAAGATCGAAATTAGCGATTCAGGAAGTGGTATTGCTTCTGAGATTAAAGAACGAATATTTGAACCATTTTTCACCACCAAGCCTACAGGAGAAGGTAGTGGATTGGGATTACATATTAGCCAAAAAATTATTGATAAACATCAAGGAATTATTGCCGTTGATAGTAAGCCAGGACATACTAGGTTCAGTGTTTGGCTGCCTTTAACAGTGGCTTCGCCCTAGCTATAAGCTCTAAGCTGTAAGCTTTTGATCAATGAACAAGCAAATCAAGATTAACTAATATATTAACTAATAAAATTATGTCTGAATCTGCAATTATCTGTGTCGATGATGAAGTTGTCATTTTAGACAGTTTAAAGAAACAACTCAAACGTAAATTTGGCGATCGCTTTATTTATGAAGTCGCTGAAAGTGCTGAGGAAGCCTGGGAGATAATTGAAGAATTAAATGCTGATGGAATTGAGGTGATTGTGATTGTTTCTGATTGGCTGATGCCTGGGATGAAAGGAGATGAATTTCTCATTAAAATCCATCAACGTTTTCCAGAAGTTATTAAGGTGATGTTGACGGGACAAGCGGATGAAGCTGCGATAGAGCGAGCCAAACAAGAAGCTAATCTTCATGCCTGTTTATATAAACCTTGGACAGAAGAAGACTTAACACAAATTATCACCACTGCGATTAATTAAATCTTAATTAACTTAAGGGACGAGTAATTCCCAAAAGATATATAAAACAGTAGCAAGAAGTGTCACTAAAATGAGTCGGGTTGCAATTATTTGTGTTGATGATAATGAGATTATTCTCAGTAGTTTAGGAAATCAATTAAAACGTAATTTTGGTAAAAATTATGAGATTGAATTGGCTACTAGTGGAGAAGAAGCTCTGACTTTGTGTGCTGAATTAGAAACAGAAGGAATTGCCATTGCTTTGGTAATTTCCGATCAACTAATGCCTGGAATGTCAGGAGATAAATTTTTAATCAGACTTCATGCTATTTATCCTAAAACCCTGAAAATTCTCTTAACTGGTCAAGCTGGTGCTGACTCGGTTGGTAATATAGTCAATGCTGCGGCTCTTTATCGTTATATTGCAAAACCTTGGGATGAAACTGATCTAATTTTAACAGTCAAAGAGGCTGTACGACGTTATGGACAAGAGCTGCAACTAGCCGAGCAAAATATTGAATTAAAGCAAGCCAATCATGTATATCAACGAGCCAATCAGCAATTATCTGAGTCAAATCAAAAACTAGCGAAATCCCTTAAGCTATTGCTAGCCGTTTTTGAAACTGCTGGTGACGGTATTGTCGTTTTAGATAATCAAGATGAAGTAATAATTTTTAATCATAAGTTTACTTCTCTTTGGCAACTTGAAGCAGATGCGATTAAAGGAAATAAAAAACATATTTTAGGTTTGATTTCACGTCGTATTGCCAAACCATTCATTTTAGATTCAATAGGTCTAGAATCTCCCTTTGATTCTCACCAAAATAATCTCTTAGAATTGATTAATGGTAAAATTATCGAGTCTTACTGGCAAACTCAAAAGCTAGAAGGAAAAATTGTTGGTCGAGTTTGGGGATTTCGAGACGTTACCGCTAGAGAACAAGAAAAAGCTGCTGTCAACCATCGCTCCCAGCACGATACTTTAACCGAACTACCTAAACGGCGGATCTTAACCTGCCAATTATCGGAAGCAATAGCAAGAGCCGAACATAACTCTCATCTGCTAGCAGTAATGTTTGTGGACTTAAATCGATTTAAGAAAATCAATAGTTCTTTAGGTCATCAAATTGGCGATCGCTTGCTGCAAAAAGTTGTAGCCAGGTTTAAAGAGTGTATTCGAGGGGAGGATGTAATTGCCCGTTGGGGAAACGATGAATTTACCTTGATGCTACCCAAAATTCAGGTTCGAGATGAAGCCACGGCGATCGCCACTCGAATTTTAGAAGCTTTTACATTTCCTTTTAACCTAGAAAATAAACCTGTTCACGTAACTATCGGTATTGGCATTGCTACTTATCCCGAACATGGTACAGATGCTGAAACTCTGCTGAAAAATGCCGATGCAGCTTTATCTCAAGCACAGCAACTGAGCATCAATAACTATCAATATTACGATTCTGCTTTTTCCTCCCAAGCTCATCAATTATTAACTTTAGAAAACCAATTACATTCAGCTTTAAACAAAGAAGAATTTATCCTCTACTACCAGCCGATTGTCAACGTAGTGACAGGCAAAATTGCTAAAATGGAAGCTCTTTTGCGTTGGCAAAATCCTCAAATCGGTCTAGTATCTCCCTATATTTTTATTCCTTTAGCAGAGGAAAATGGCTCCATTGTCCCGATCGGTGAATGGGTACTGAAAACTGCTTGCGCTCAGAATAAAACTTGGCAAAATCTGGGATTAGAGCCGATTAAAATGTCGATTAATTTATCCGTGCGTCAGTTTCAACAACCAAATCTAGTATCTAATATTGCGAAGATTTTAGAACAGACTCAGTTACAACCAAACTATTTAGAATTAGAAATAACCGAAAGCATTACCATGCAGGACACAGATGTAGCTAAAGCTATTTTTAACGAACTGCACAATCTGGGAATTTCTTTATCAATGGATGATTTTGGGACTGGCTATTCTTCTTTAGGCTATCTCAAACAATTTCCTTTCCAAACCCTGAAAATTGATCGCTCTTTTGTTAAGGACTTACATGCCAATTCCCAGGATCTAGCTATTGTGAATGCAGTAATCACCCTCGGACAAGGATTAAATCTCAACATAGTTGCGGAGGGAGTAGAAACAGCAGAAATCCGAGATCTCCTCAAAAATCTCGGCTGTGAATATATACAAGGTTATCTTTATAGTCGTCCTGTTCCTGCTGCTGAAGCGACTAAATTACTTCAACAGCAGCAGTAAATCTCCTTGAAAAGCTCAGAGCTAGCCTAAACCTTTAACTGTCTTAACTCGAACTGACGTTAGTCAGCATAGAGAGTGATGGGAGTAGAAGGAGTAACCGCAACAGGATCATTATCCACTTTAAATACAACATCTTGCATATCAAAAGCAAGACTATTCGGATCAGTTGTACCCAATTCAACTAAGAACAATTCTTCGTAATTGTCCAAACCACTAAGCAAAGTTTGTACAGAATCTTGTTCATATACACCCGCCATACTTGGTATTTGACTACCTGGGGTCAATGCCATTTCTGAAGGAGTCTGCAAGTTGCATCGAGTATTATTATTGATGATTTTGTATTTAAAACTTAAGTCGTTAACAGAATCAACGGATATTAATGCTTTTTCATTAACTTGCATGGTTTGAACCAATTGCTGCTGGTGATAAACATCAACTTGAATATTTAAAAAACTGCCTCCAGCACCACACTGAATTTGAGAAGCGAAATATAAAAGTTCAATCATAGTAAATGTAAATTAATTTTTAAATAAATAAATTTAACAGCTTTAAATTCAATAGTTTTAAGTTCTAAGCTATAAGCTAGAGTTGAAAAACAAATGAAATAGCCCTGGGATTAGTTACTATAATTACTTACTTTGACAATAGTTAGGTAAATCTACGATGAAGAGTTGGAATTTTTATTTTAAGCTAAGATAAATTATAAGATAAATTGGGCGTTTTCAAGCTGATACTTGAATGTATAGAACCAGAAAAAATACTGTACTTATTAATTGTTAGTTAACAGAATTAATCATACTTTTAACTCTGATACTTACTGAGAATTCCATAGACAATAGATGCTACTTCATCAGGGGCTTCAATCATACCCAAGTGACCACAATTATCAATTTGGAAAACATTACTATCCTCCGAAGTAAATAAACCGTGAAAACTTGCCAGATGATTGACATATTTAATCTCCATTACCTGATCGCGATCGCCAGCAATGAAATAAACTGGTTGTTGTAGACGGGAAACTAACTGAGGTAATAAATGTACTTCGGCTTCGGTAGTAGATTCGAGTAATGACCCCATCGCTGCCTGTTCATCAGCTTGCAGAAAATCCAACACTCTTTGACGACCCCAGGCTAAGGACAAGGGACGGGCGACCATCATGCGAGAAAATACTAGATTTAGTAGCGGAAGGCAAGCAAGCCAGCGGGGACGAAACTTAACTAGCTGTTGACCTGCATTACGAAAACGCTCAAACTCTTCCTTAAGATAAATACCACCTCCCGCATTCAGGCAAATTACGCCTTTAACTACTTCAGGATAAAGCTCTGCTGCCCATAGTGCCACACTTCCCCCTAGGGAATGCCCTACTACCCAAGCGTGGTTAATGGCTAAATTTTCGAGCAAACAACCCAAGTCCTCTGCATAAGACCTCAAGCTGTAATTTCTGGGGTTCGATCCCGTGTTTGCTAATTCATTTTTTGCTGTAGCAGTGGAGTGTTGCAGATCGCAATTGGCTGAAGATTTTGCTAAACGAGCTGATTGAGATTCTCCAAACCCTCTGGCATCATAAATTAAACACTGATATTCCGCTTGTAAAAGCTGTACTAACGGCTGCCAATAACGACGACTGAGCAACCAACCATGCACAAATACTAATACAGGTCTGTTGGCATCGGCAACAGGTACAGTTAGCTCATAGATATGAGGTGTTTTGAGGATAGTTATGGATGGCATTTTCTTATCGTATCATTACAATCTAGAAGAACTCCAGATGCAGTATTGTACAAATTTGGCGCTA
>JBEANW010000493.1:0-4261 GCA_041165225.1 Cyanobacteriota bacterium
ACAGGTTAAAACAAAATCCCCTAACGATATTTCTTTGGTTACTAAATGCTGGCGGATGCGCTCATCAACTCCTTCATAGTGACCACAAATTAAGACCAGTTGCTGATAGTTAGTAGCTAGATCCTTGAGTAATGGCTGATCGAGGGGTTGCCCTTGGGGAGTCATTAAGATAATTTCCCGCTTAGGCGAAACAGGTAAAGATTCTACCGCAGCAAACATCGGCTCTGGCTTAAGCAGCATACCCACTCCACCACCATAGGTAATGTCGTCTACCTTGCGGTGCTTGTCCGTAGTGAAGTCGCGGGGGTTAACTAAATTTACTGTAGCAATTTTCTTGGCGATCGCTTTACCTAGTAGACTGCAATTGAGGGGAGAGTCAAAAAAGTCGGGAAAAAGAGTGATAATATCAAAACGCACGATTAAAAATTTACCCAGTTATTCAGAACATTTAAGTATAAGTCTGGCTGACTCTGAAATTTAACAAAAAAAAATTTAAGTAGTCTTTGACACAGTAGTTGAGTGGCGATCGTCGTTAATCTCATCAGTATCAGAGATATGTCTCTTGTCCGTCAATCCCATTATGATTAATACCGAAGTTAAACATCACACCAGTTCCTCTTCTCAATCTACCAAAAACGCTATTTTAGTCATTGGCGGAGCAGAAGATAAAGTACATGGCAAGGAAATACTGCAAACTTTCTGCCAGCGTTCAGGAGGAACCGATGCCCTAATTGGAATTGTTCCCTGTGCTTCGAGAGAACCTGCTCTGATTGGAGAGAGATACAATCAACTATTCAGTGAGATGGGTGCAAAAGAGATCAAAATCTTGGATATTCGCGATCGCCCAGGAGCGGAGGATACAGCTTATCTTGATTTTGTGGAAAACTGTACAGGAATTTTTTTAACTGGGGGTGATCAGCTTCGTCTCTGTGGTTTATTAGCGGATACTCCCTTAATGAATCGCATTGTTGCTAGGGCGCAGCGACGAGAAATTAGTCTAGCAGGAACTAGCGCAGGAGCCGCTATCATGGGTCATCATATGATCTCTGGTGGTAGCAGTGCCGAATGCCCTAATCGCGCTTTAGTCGATATGGCTGTAGGTCTAGATATTATCCCTGGGGTACTAGTAGACCAGCATTTTTATAATCGTAATCGTTTAGCGCGGTTACTCAGTGCCATTTGCGCTCATCCTGAACTATTAGGTATTGGTATTGATGAAGATACCTGTGCCATGTTTGAGAGCGATGGGATGATTCAGGTAATTGGTAAGGGTGCCGTAACCATTGTCGATGCTCGCTCCATGACCTACTCCAATCAAGCACAAGCTATTGGCAATCAGCCTTTGAGTTTACATAATCTGAAGCTCCATGTCTTAAGTTACGGCGATCGCTATGACCGTCAGCGTCATCTTCCCCTCCATTAGCCAGTTTAGAGTCAGGATAAAGTTATTAGTTGATGCTTAAATTGTTCGCTGAGAACAGTTTGCTAATTCGTTGAAACGAGATGATGAGCTAACTTAATTTATTTCCTCCTATTTATTTTCCCCTTGACGCTGCCCCAAAGCCAAGAATAGAAAACACCATGAGAATTCTAAAGACTCAGACCTTAAGGGGTCCTAACTACTGGAGTATTCGGCGTACCAAGTTAATTGTGATGCAGCTAGCTTTGGAAGAGTTGACCGAAAAGATGTCGAATGAAATTCCTGGGTTTTATGAGGGAGTGGTTCAGGTATTACCTAGTTTGATTGAACACCATTGCTCCCGTAAACATCGCGGTGGTTTTCTGGAAAGAATTAAAGAAGGCACCTTAATGGGTCATATTGTGGAGCATATCGCCCTAGAGCTACAAGAATTGGCAGGAATGCCCGTCGGTTTTGGTCGTACCAGGGAAACTTCGACCCCTGGAGTATTTAACGTCGCCTATGAATACATCGAAGAACAGGCGGGACGTTATGCAGGTCGGGCAGCAGTGAGATTGTGTCAGTCAATTGTGACCACAGGTACATATTCGGCTGGGGAATTAGAGCAAGATTTGACTGACCTGAGAGAGCTATATGCAGCTACGGCTTTGGGTCCTTCTACCGAGACAATTATTAAAGAAGCCGAGGCACGGCAAATTCCCTGGATGTGGCTCAGTGCGCGGGCGATGTTGCAGCTTGGTTATGGGGCAAGACAAAAGCGGATTCAGGCTACCCTGAGTAACAATACCAGCATCCTGGCGGTAGAACTTGCTTGTGATAAGGAAGGGACGAAAAATATTTTGGGTAATGCTGGAGTACCTGTTCCCAGAGGCACGGTAATTGAATATTTAGATGAACTAGAACAGGCGATCGCCGATGTAGGAGGTTATCCCATCGTGATTAAGCCTTTGGATGGGAATCATGGTCGCGGCATTACCATCAATATCAATAGTGCAGTGGAAGCAGAATCTGCTTACGATCTGGCGAGTAAGGCTTCTAAAACTCGCTCGGTGATTGTGGAGCAGTACTATCAGGGTAACGACCACCGAGTGTTAGTGATTAACGGTAAGGTAGTGGCAGTGGCAGAAAGAGTTCCTGCCCATGTGGTAGGGAATGGCCAAGATACGATCAAGGAACTAATTGAGCTAACTAACCAAGACCCCCGACGCGGTGATGGTCATGATAATGTTCTGACTAAAATTGTTGTTGATCAAATGTCTCAGGCGGTTTTGCAAAAACAGGGGTATAGTCTCGATTCGGTTTTGCCTGCTCAGGAAGTAGCCTATCTACGGGCAACGGCTAACTTGAGTACTGGCGGCGTGGCGATCGATCGCACTGATGAAATTCACCCGCAAAATATCTGGCTCGCCCAAAGAGTAGCCAAAATAATCGGTCTAGACATCGCAGGGATTGATATTGTCACTTCAGATATCAGCAAGCCGATCAATGAAACAAAAGGAGTGATTGTCGAGGTAAATGCTGCCCCAGGGTTTAGAATGCATGCTGCTCCCAGTTACGGTCTACCCCGTAATGTCGGCGCATCGGTATTGGAAATGCTGTTTCCTGAACAAACTCCCAGCCGTATCCCGATAGTTGCCATCACGGGAACTAACGGCAAAACCACTACCACCAGGTTAACTGCCCACATCTATCGTCAGACGGACAAGGTGGTAGGCTTTACTGCCACCGATGGGATTTATATCCAAGAGTACCTAGTGGAACAGGGAGATAATACAGGGCCTTATAGTGCGGGGGCGATTCTCAAAGATCCCACTGTAGAAGTTGCCGTGTTAGAAACAGCCAGGGGCGGTATTTTACGTTCAGGCTTGGCTTTTGATAGCTGTGATATCGGCGTGGTGTTAAACGTAGCTGCTGACCATCTAGGCTTGGGTGGCATTGACACTATTGAACAAATGGCAAGAGTTAAGGCAGTGGTGGCGGAAACAGTGAAGGCGGATGGTTACGCGATTCTCAATGCGGACGATCCTTTAGTCTCCGCCATGGCAGACAAGGTTAACTGTCATGTGGCTTACTTCTCGATGAACCCTGATCATCCCCTGATCATCGAACATTCCCGTCGCAACGGATTAGCGGCAGTCTATGAAAACGGCTATCTTTCGATCTTAGAAGGTAAATGGACTCTCAGGATTGAGAAAGCGATTAACATTCCCGTGACTATGGGAGGGAAAGCTCCCTTTATGATTGCCAATGCCTTGGCTAGTTGCTTGGCTACTTTTGCCCAGGGGGTTGATATCGAGCAGATCCGTCAGGGGGTGCGTACCTTTCAGATGTCGGCAGAACAAACCCCAGGTAGAATGAATCTGTTTGAGGTGCAAGATTATCAGGTACTCATCGATTATGCCCATAACCCCCACGGATTCAAAGCAGTAGGGGATTTCGTTCGTAACTGGCAAGGAACCAAGATCGGTGTCGTGGGCGGGCCAGGCGATCGCCGTGACGAAGATCTAATTCTACTCGGTAATATCTCGGCTCAAATTTTTGACCAAATTATTATCAAAGAAGATCAAGATTCTAGGGGTAGAGAACCTGGGGCGGTTGCCGATCTGATTCAAAAGGGAGTCTATCAGGTAAGTATCGACAAGACTCAAGAGATTATTCTAGATGAAACTGAAGCTATTAACACAGCCTTGAAACGGGGATCAAAAGACAGTTTAGTCGTAATTTTCCCTGAAAAAGTCGTTCCAGCGATCGCGTTAATTAAGCAGCGCATCCAAAAAGAATCTTGGAATTAAATGATGTCAGTAAATTTACTTAGTTACTTCCTTGGTTTCCCATTTAGTA
>JBEANW010000494.1:0-7282 GCA_041165225.1 Cyanobacteriota bacterium
CCGCTACTCCTTCGCAGATATCAGTAACAATAGAATGAGGCAAAACAAGATTCTCCTTTAAGTTTGATCAAAAAAGCTTTTAGCTTTTTAACTGACTATTCACTTCCTAGCTTAGAGCTTATAGTTTATAGCTATGGCAAAGCCTTTAGTCTGTGTTTGAGATTCTAGCAGAATTAGACCAGCTTAAAACTCCCCTGTCGCCATCCAAATGAACTGGTTGTCCTACGGGTAAGGCTGCGTTAACTCCGTCATGACCAAAAGGCAAGTCGTAAATTAACGGTATACCTAAATCCTCTAGGCGATCGCCTAATACCTCAGTTAAAGTCCAACTACTCGTCCCAGGATAGGGTTCGCAACGACTAAAACGACCCAGAGCAACACCTTTAAGCTGATTTAAAATCCCCATCATCCGCCATTGAGTTAACATGCGATCGATCCGATAAGGATATTCCGTAACATCTTCTAAAGCTAAAATTGCCCCCGTCAAATTTGGCTGCATGGCGGTATTTAGCAGATGAGTCGCTACCGTCAAATTTCCTGGAAGTAAAATTCCTGAAGCCTGTCCTGCAACTCCTGGCTTGCCCTGTAAAGCTTCAAGGGTGCCAGTTTCTAAATAATCAAACATTCTGGCGATCGCCCATTCTGGTTCAGCAGACAGAGTAGTTAACACCGCACCATGCAGACCAGAAACCCCCTCCCTAGCCAAACTCCATAACAGGCTAGTCACATCAGAAAACCCAATGACCCATTTAGGATTAGTCACGTCCCAAGTCCAGTCTTCCAGCAACCTCGCCCCACCATAACCACCCCGAACAGCAATAATCGCTTTACATTCAGGATTATGCCAAGCTGCCGCTAAATCTGCTCGTCTTTGGCGATCGCTTCCTGCCAAATAACCACACCAGGATTGATAATTCTTGCCCATCTCCACCCGATAACCGCGATCGCGCCACACCGCTATTCCTTGTTCTAGGGCATCAGTAGTTTTAACTGCACCAGAGGTGGCGATCGCTGTGATTAAATCTCCAGGTTGCAACAATGGAGGCAAGTGACAAGGTTTCAATCTGACAGAGGATGATGACATCGCCATAGTCGTAATCGCAAGTATTCTCAATCAAAGCTTGCAGTATAACCCCAGTCTCACCAAATCTTGAACAAGAAGTTTCAGATTCCCTCGCTTTACAAAGTAAATTTATGTTAAGTTGATCTTCATAAAGTTTTAAGCTTATGCAAATTTAACGAGAATATTATGGCGTTTGAAATTCCCGATGGCATCAAAACTTGGTCGCAGTTTGGTCATCCGATTTTAATGTGGGTCTTGCTAGGTCTTACTGCCTATGCATTCTATTTAGGACTTCAGTTTAAAAAAATTCGTACTGTCGATAAAGAGACTCGCAAAGAGCTAATTAAAAAGAAGTTTGGCGAAAGACACCATCAAGCAGGCTCGATTCTACTAGCTTTGATGGTGGTGGGCAATATTGGCGGGATGGCAATTACCTATATCAACAACGGTAAGCTTTTTGTGGGACCGCATCTGCTGGCGGGGTTAGGCATGACAGGTCTAATTGCCGTCTCAGCATCTCTAGTTCCATTAATGCAGAAAGGGAACAATCTAGCTCGTAACACTCACGTCTCTCTCAACATTGTCTTGCTAGGGTTGTTTGGCTGGCAAGCGCTGACTGGAATGGAAATTGTTAAGAAAATTCTGGATCGAATAATGTCTTAAGAGGGAAAAGGGGAAAGGTGAAAGGCGAAAGGAATTAATTTTTGATTCGTCCAAGAGATCTATAAATAATTAATCAAAAAACCCAGCTAACTTTATATTGGCTGGGTTTCTCGTTAAATATTTCCAAGAGCATATTTAAACTGCATATTGTTGAGATGGGGGAACATTATGCAATTGCCTGCTACTTTTGGGAGGCATCGAGAGATTGTGACTATGGTGGAAATCTTGCTGCACTTTGTAAGTTAGACGAGGGGAGATCTGGCGGACAATTTGAGCGAGTAAGCGATCGCCAGTAGCCTGAATCAAGTTTGGAGAAAGTTTGCTCATAAACTGAGGGAACTCAACTTGAACTTTAAGATCCAAATCCCAGGTAACTTCAGTAATACGTTCAGGAACAATTATCTGTTTGCTAAATAAACCTTTGCTCTGAATTTGAGCAGTGCCACCAGCTACTTCCTGTAGCTCCATTTTGGCGCGATAGTTGACTTCATAGCCGTCGTCGCAGTCAGGTAGCGGAATAGTGTGCATTAAATACACGCGATCTTGAGGAGGGTTTAGAACCACCGCAATTTTTGGCTCAACTTCATAACCAAAAGAACCAAACTTCCCAACGGTGAGGATATAGCCATTATCAGTTAGAGGTTCTACCTTCATTGGTTGAGCGCAACGACAAAACCAGCCTTCATGGGCATCAAGATACTTAGCTACGGTATCTATATCGCTATACATATCCATTTGTCCATTGAAACTAACTTTAAAGACAAACGTTCTTTGCTGTTCAACAGAGTCAGTATAGGTAAGCTGCATAGAGTCAGAAGAGGAAATTTCTAAAAAGGTATTTTGTGAATGATTGATAAATTTAGACTGCATGTCTTTTATTAAGCTAACGTTTTATCCCTAACCCTTGTTGTTATTATGATTACAATAAAGGTGTTAATTATCAGCTAAACACTTTTTTTTTTCAGAGAGTGTGATTTGGATCTTGTAGGGAAAGTAAAGGTAACTTCAGTTAAATAATTTAGAGCTTGCGATCGCTCTTTGGCAAAATTTCTCTAATTTTTCTGTCGAACCAAAGAGTGGGCGTAATCTCTGGGAGGTTCGACAAACCGCCAGAACCTTGACAATTGAATATTTTACAAGATTCACTTTTTGTATTATGCGTACTTCGTTTTTTGATTTGACACAAGTTTATGGAGGCTCGACATTTTTGCTTTTATGGAAAGTCGCCAACCTCTAAATCCCAATCACGGGACTGAAAAAACAGTTAACGGCTGTTAACTATTACTCGTGACCAAATCTCCTCTAAATTAGCAACAGTTTGCTGCCAACTATATTGTTGAGCCAGTTCTTTTGCCTTAACTCCCATAGACTGACGCAGATGAGCATCCGCAATTAATCTAGTCAACTGATTTAAGAAATCGGCTTGATTTTGAGGTTGGTACAGTAAACCAGTTTCACCATCGAGAATCGTATCCATAACTCCCCCTGCACGGGGTGCGATCGCAGGAATTCCCGCAGCAGCAGATTCAATTACCGTTAAGCCTCTGGTTTCTTTTTCGGAGTTGGTAATAAATAGATCACCATTAACTAATAGCTCAGGTATAGCTTCGGGTTGGATTCTGCCTAGTAAATAGGTATCAGGAATTAGAGGTTTTAAAGTTTGTTCAATCTCGGTTTTCATTGTGCCATCTCCAGCAATAACAATTGCTATTTGGTTGAGAATTTCTGGAGATAGTTTGACTAAGGTTTGTAAGGCAAAATTCCATCCTTTATCGGGAGTTAAACGTCCAATAAAAATAAGTTTGATTTTGTTTTCTAGAGCAGGTAAAATATATTGCTCACTAAGAAAATTAGCTGTTTTACTAATATTATTAAACCGATCGAGATCGCAGCCTAACAATTCAGCACAAACTGTATTCTTAATTCCCATCTGTCTGATTTTACGAGCAGTTATGGAGCTTGATACTAAAGTAGAATCATAGGAATTATAGATTTTAGCAAAGATTAAACCTAAAACTTTTTTGATTAATTCATTAATTCCCCAGGGTAACTTTAAATAGTCATCCAGATAATCAATATAATTAGTATGAAACCAAGCAATACAGGGAACATTTTGCTGTCGGGCATACTTGACTCCAGGTAGTTTTAGTAAACAAAAACCCAGTCTTTCTGCCTCATCCACATGAACTAGATCGGGTTTGAACTGTACCAATTTTTTAAGAATAATTTGATCGGACTTAATAGTTAAATCTCGTTCAAAATCCAAGGCGATCGCTTTACTACTTGGTAAACTAATTATTTCGACGGAGGGGAAGATCTCTCCTGTATATTTTTGATAGTCAGGATAAATATGTTTAATGGGACTATAGTCGGGACAAAATACGATTACTTGATGTCCTAAAAGACTAAGCTGTTTTAATCTTTGATAAACCGCGATCGTCACCCCGTCAATTACAGGAAAAAAACTAGAACAGATAATCGCAATTCTCATCACCAAACTCACTCATTCCCTAGATTTACAGTAGTTTGTTGAGAGGCGATATATTCAGTAAAGGCTTTGGGATAAATTAGTAAAAAATAGACCCACCAGGCAATAATTGCCAGAGAAACGATAAGGGTCAGCCAAACATTATGCAACACCAGCCAACTAACCGCAACAATCGTCATGCCTGCAAGAATGATTGACCAAGGCTGACACCAGCCAGGTTTATAGTCCCAAACGTTAATTGATTGATCGTGATTAGTTTTCATTTTAAAGCTTCTTGTTGTGCTGCTAATAATTCCTTAATGCCCTGTTCGGCTAAGTCTAACATCTTGTTTAATTGCGATCGCGTCATACTATTAGACTCTGCCGTTCCTTGGATTTCAATTAGTTCTAGTTTGCTATTCATGACTACATTGAGGTCTATGTCTGCTTTAACGTCTTCAGGATAGTCTAAATCTAAATAAGCCTCTCCATCAATCAAACCAACGGATACCGCTGCTACAGGCTGAAGCAAAGGAGATTGTTTCAACTCCCCTGCTGCGATCAATTTATTAATTCCATGAGCCAAAGCGACATAACTACCCGTAATGGCAGCAGTACGAGTCCCTGCATCCGCCTGAAGTACATCCGCATCTATGGTAATGGTTCTTTCCCCTAGCCCTTTGAGGTTAATGGCTGCCCGCAAACTACGCCCAATCAACCGTTGAATCTCTTGGGTTCGTCCTGAAAGCTTGATTAATTCCCGCCCATGACGAGTATTAGTAGCTCCTGGTAACATTCTATATTCCGCCGTTAACCAAGCCTGTCCACTGTTCAGCAAGAATCTAGGTACTTGATCTTCTATACTTACCGTACAAAGCACCTTGGTTTTGCCGCATTCAATCACCACCGAAGATAAAGGATTTTCAATAAAATCAAGCTGAAAACTATGATTGCGTAGTTGATTGGGTTGGCGATCGCCTAAACGTTTCCAAGACAAGATACTGCTCCTAAATTTGTTAGTTATTAGTTTTTTAGAAAAGTATTGTAAAGCTTTTTAACTCCCACAAGACCTATGGTATGTATTTTTGGCTACAAAGTTCAAGAAGAGTAACACTTATCCTGTGAACATTATGCTTGTTTAAGATTTTTAAAAATATCCCCCATGATTAATTTTTACCTATATCGTGTATATGAATAGAACGATTGGTTAATTGAATTAAGCCTTGTTTTAAGAAATATTTTCCTGAGAAACTGTTTATTAACCGTGCAACATTTTTTTCTTTCTTTATTTCTAACCGCTTCCATGAGTTTTGCCTTACCCGTAGTATTATTTGGCTCGGTGTTAGGATTTCTCACTCTAACTAGCTATGTTCCTGGTTTTTTAGCCCTAAGCAACCAAGGAACGCTCTATATGTTGAACTTTTTAGCGGTGTTTGGCGATGGAAAACCCATCCAGGGAATAATTACTTTGGGGGTTACAGTGAGCATTGCAGGTATTTTATTGGACGTATTGAACTTCTATCGTTACCAAAGTTTGCGAGATGAGGATTTTAGTTAAGAACTTTGAAAATAAGCAATAGACCTGTTGCGGAATAAGATAAAAAATAGGTCTATTGTATGCGATCGCAGAAAAAGTTATCCCTTGAGTGGACGTAAAATATCTAACCAGGACTTGCAGTGCGATCGCCAAGCTCCTTTATCTCTCTGAGTGGACGTAATCAACAAAATAGAATTTGGGCATCAACCAAAATCGTAAGACAGCAAAAATTCCCAAGCCACTCAAAGCAGAAATCATCAGTAATAAACCTAAACTAGTTCTAAGGCTATCTGGTAACACTGCCACAGTTGCTATAACCATCACAAAATAAGCCAGCAAAAGCCATTGTCCAAGCTTAATGAGCTTCAAGGTTTGACGGCAACTACTACAGTGTTGGGTATGTTGATGATAACGATCTAGTAATACTTCGCGGGTTACGGGGACAGTACTTGGAGAAGCTGCAACACCCACCAACTCCCAAGGTAATTTTCCTGCACAGTAGCGATCAAACCAATCACGAAACTCAATTACCAACCGATCTGCGCGGGTAGGCATTTTATAAGCAGTTTTCCAGTTCGTCTTCTGCAAATAACCTTCCTGTTGATGAAGTAAAACCATGTCGCCATCTAAAACCAAATTGCGATTCTGCAAGTGATCCCACCAGCGAGGAGTGAAATAGTGCAGTTTCTGGGCAAAGTTGCGGGGAAATTGCGCCACAATCCGAGATTTACCAGGGGCAACAGGCAAACAATAGGTAACTAGTCCGATGCGTTTATTTCCGACTGGTAAAAAAATGTCATATTCCAGATGACAGGGCGGGGTGAAAGTAATTTTCGTTTTGAAAGGTTGTTCAACTTCTGCCTCGATGATGTCCCTAGTTGATCGCAAGATCTCAATGGGAACTGCTTGGGCGCGATCGCGATTTCCTTGGATGCCATGATGGGCAAAGGGAACATGACTGGGATCGGCGACATTTTCCACCAGGGTTTGCCAATCATATTCTAAATCCCGCACCATCGAAGACCAGACGAAACCCTTACTAGCATCGATCTTAGAAGACAAAGGTAAAGTAGTTTGGGTAGCGATTTCTGGAGCATCAGCATCCATCCACACCCACAGTAAATCATTTGCTTGACAGGAGGGAAAAACGGTAGCGCAGAAATTCTGGCTTTGTTTGGCGATGAGTTCGGGATTATCTGCTTGGGGAATGCGTTTACAGCTTCCTTGGGTATCAAACTGCCAACCGTGATAGCTACACATCAAATTACTAGACTTCTGATCGATTCTGCCTTCACTCAAAGGAGCGAGTCGATGGGGACAGCGATCTAAAAACACTTGATAGGTGGTTGCTGCTGCTGGCTTCCAAATTACTAAAGGGATTCCCAACAAGGTTGCCGTAGTTAGCTGGAGAGGGTCAATGTCTTCAACGGGTAAGAGAGGATACCAATGCTGAAAAAAATTAAAACTTTTGGCGGAACTTTTAGTATCTAACCTCGAATCCACTTCGTTACTCCTTTTTGATCGATTAACGTAATTCCTTGGGCTTGTAATT
>JBEANW010000495.1:0-3917 GCA_041165225.1 Cyanobacteriota bacterium
GCCCATACCCCATCGCAAAGCTCTATTTGACACGGCAGCTTGGGGCTGTTTATCAGGTTTACTCGTGATTGTGCCAGTTTTACTGTGGGGATTATCCCTTTCAGATGTTGTGCCGTTAGAAAAATCATCGGCATTTAATATTCAAGCTCAAGATCCTCGCCTCTCCTTTTTATTGAGCTTATTGGCAAAACTAGCTCTAGGTTCAGGACTTACTCCAGAGATGGGAATTAAACTGCATCCTCTAGCCATGGCTGGCTGTGTGGGCTTATTTATTACTGCCATCAATCTGATGCCCATTGGGCAGTTAGATGGAGGACATATTATTCATGCTGTCTATGGACAAAAAACGGCGATCGCCATTGGACAAGTTACTCGCATCCTCGCCTTACTTTTTGCCCTAATTCATCCCTATTTTTGGGTTTGGACAATTATTATGTGGTTAATTCCTCTAATCGATCAACCCGCCTTAAATGATGTGACAGAACTAGACAATAAACGGGATTTCTTGGGCTTGTTTACTCTAGCTTTACTGATTATGATTATCTTGCCGCTGCCCACTGCGATCGGTTCCTTGCTCCATATATAGCCCCATATATACCCATATATAAAGCTTTTAATTAACTAAAAAGAAACACAATTCCCCAGATTTTGACTGCCGTAAAAACGCTATTGCCGATGACTCCAGGGGCGATTAATAGAGACATCGCCACCCCAACGCTGAAAGCAGGAACAAACAACACGAGAGCGATTAAAGCGTTAACTTTACTTAAGTACATATTTTTAGTTTTTAGTTCTTGCTGCTAAAACCAAGCTTTTAAAATTCACATTTGGCTTACTATAGTAATTTAGAAAAAGATTAGGCTCAATATGCTTAACCCGAACTCAGGTTTCTTACATGGTTGCCCTTTCCCCTTTCCCCTTTTCCCAATCTTCACAGTTCAATGAGTGCGTAGCATCAGTTACTTATGCCTAACTCCCTCCAGCTCAAGTCTGAATACCGCTGCTTTGATGGCACTGTCGCCTATTACTCCCACGAATCATCTGCCTGTAACTGCCAAATGAATTTTGCCGTCTATCTTCCTCCCCAGGCAAAATTACAGCCAGTACCAATTTTGTACTATTTGTCTGGCTTGACCTGTAACGAGGAAAACTTTATCACCAAGGCAGGCGCGTCACAATATGCAGCCCAATTGGGGATCATGCTGGTTGCTCCCGATACTAGTCCTCGCAATACGGGTATTCCTGAAGAAAATGAAACCTGGGATTTGGGGAGTGGTGCGGGTTTTTATGTCGATGCCACGGAAAACCCTTGGCAAAAAAATTATCAGATGTATAGTTATATCACCCAAGAATTACCCGACTTGATTGCCCGAAATTTCCCTGTCAAACCAGATAAGCAAAGCATTTTTGGTCATTCGATGGGGGGACATGGAGCATTAATTTGCGCCCTCAAAAATCCGCAGCAGTATTTATCCGTGTCGGCTTTTGCACCCATAGCAGCGCCAACAAAATGTCCTTGGGGAGAGAAGCTGTTTACGGCATATTTAGGTACAAATCCCCAAGCATGGGCAGCATATGACGCGAGTGAATTAGTTCTGCAAACTCAGCTAAACTCCACAATCTTAATCGATCAGGGAACAGAAGATCAGTTTTATCAACAGCAGCAACTATTGCCCGAAAATTTTGCCCAAGCCTGTCAGCAAGTCGAACAAAAATTAACTTTACGCTGGCTTCAGGGATATGATCACAGCTACTTTACCATTAGTAGTTTTATAAAGGATCATATGCAGCATCATGCTGCTTATTTAGCCAATTGAACTTGGGAACTAATATTAATCTTTTAAATTTACTGCTATTTTTAACACTTCTGATGTCTAAATTCATTACCTTCAAACCAATCGGGACAATTTTACAAGAGGCAGATCTCATTACTACACCACAACTAGAAATTGCCCTCAGAGATCAGGCTTGTTATGAGGATATGCGCCTGGGAGAAATACTTGCCCTCAGAGGCTGGATTAAGCAAGATACTGCCGATTTTTTTGTTCAAGACTGGTTTAAGTTAGTGAACAATAGAATCGAGCATCCGATTGGCTTTTACTTAAATAAGGCAGGGTTACTGAGCGAGTCAGATATCCAAAAAATCCTCAGAGAGCAACATGCAAATTCATTAAGATTTGGCGATGCCGCCATTAAGCAAGGATTGCTCAAGCCAAATACAGTTCAATTCTTCCTACAAAATTTGTTCCCGTCACAACTAAACAATAGTCGCCCAGCCCTCCAGGGAAAAGAAAAATCAGCCGACAAAATTACTAAAGATGATATTACCTATTGGGTAACAATGAGTTCTGCCCACGTAACTCGTTTCTAATATAAAAGCTTAGAGCTTAGAGCTGAGGCAAAGCCCCTTTACTGTCTAGGCTTCGCGAGTATCGGCATCATTTTCCTGATTCTGGTCTATTTTTGAGGTTTCAGGATTAGCGTTAACCTCAGTAGTAGTTACTTCAATAATGTTAAATCGATCGGATGAGCGATCGCTCTTTTGACGAGCCAAGTCTGCCTCCAAGACTTCAGCAACTTCTACTGTTTCTAAAGAGTCGAATTGAATATTTTCTTTGGCAGGCTGACTAGCTGCATGATCTTGAGCAGTTAGATCGTTCTCTGTTGTTTTAGTTTCAGGGATCTTCGCAGTTTCGGGTAATTTATTTGGTAACGGTAAAGGTTCGGTGGCTACTGGTTTTGATACTTGATTACGAGAATTATCAGCAAGTTCTGGAGTTGCTTGTTCTGCTACCTCCTCTTCTTCCTCCCAAGGCTGATCCTCTGCAATATTAGCCTCCTCGTTCGCAACAGTAACATTAGTCTCTTGAAGATCTTGAGCTTCTTGGGTAATTTCTTCAGAAATCTCAGTAGGAGTTTTAGGAATGGCTATATCTTGTTCTGTCACCTTGGATTTAGGTGCTTTCTCTATCGGTTTAGCGCTGGGCTGAATTTTCGCCTTGCCCCGCTTCCACAAACCATTGATACTTTGGACAAGTGAAAAGTTTTTGATTTCAGGAGCTTGAACTGGATTAGCGATCGCGCGCCTTAATTTAATCGTTTGCCAGCTATAGGAAACTATCAAGACTGTAGCGGCAACTTGCCCTAGAAGTACTGTCCCTGTGATATTTTTAGCGCAGTACCATAATACCAAAGCATAAAATAATCCCACCGCACTCCAAAGAAAGTCATCCTTACGGTGAATCTTGGACATCACAAAAGCAGTGGAAAATAGTATAAGGCTACTAATAGCTACGGCGATCGCTAAGGCGTATGACAGCATTTTTCAGACTCCATTGATTGCTCTATCTATTCTGCGACATGAACAGGAATTTTGGATTAATTTCCATAATTCTCTTAGGATAAATATATCCTCTGGCAATAGTTTAAAATATCTTCAGCCAAAGGCAATTAAAGTTACAAGTAAGATTGCAAGTAAACATAACTGCTTAGTCAGTCAGATTGAGGGTTGTTACATAATAACTGTATGCAAATTTATCTAGACAATAGTGCCACGACGAAACCTCGTTCAGAAGCGATCGCCGCTGCTCAGATGGTATTTAAACAGCAATGGGGTAATCCTTCCAGTCTCCATGACTGGGGGCAGCGTTCGGCAACAGTTCTAGAGACGGCAAGAATGCAGGTAGCAGGATTAATCAAGGCTTTAAATCCTGAGTCGATTGTCTTCACCTCTGGAGGAACAGAAGCTAATAATCTGGCAATTGGGGGGGTGGCAAAACAGTATAGTAAGCCACAACACATGATTATTTCCAGTATTGAACACTCTGCCATTAACGAACCCACCAAGCTATTAGAGCAGCGAGGCTGGCAAATAACCAAACTGCCCGTCAATCACTACGGCAGAGTCAATCCCTTAG
>JBEANW010000496.1:0-4649 GCA_041165225.1 Cyanobacteriota bacterium
GGCTCCGAACTCATTGCCGATGGCTCGTCAAAGCTAAATTCTGCTGCGGGAGATTCTTCGCCCTCCATCTCGTACATGGATTCACTGGAATCATCAAAAGCAATCTCATCAGACTCAAAGCCGATTTCTGATGGCTCATCATAGCCAGATTCTGCTTCGGAAGATTCTTCCGCCTCCATCTCATACATGGATTCACTGGAATAATAAGCAGTCACCTCATCAGGCTCAAAGCTCATTGCCGATTCCTCCTCAAAGCCAGACTCTGCTGCGGAAGATTCTTCGTTCTCCATCCACAATTCTTCTATCGGTTCACTGGATTCACTGGAATCATCGGCAGCCATCTCATCAGGCTCAAGGCTTATTGCCGATTCATCATCAAAGCTAGATTCTGCTTCAGGAGATTCTTCGCCCTCCATCACCAAATCTGAATTGGATTCATTGGATTCTTGATAAGAAGCATCGCCAAACGAATTTAATTCAGTCTGATCAAACGCTCCAATTAATTTATTGGCAACTTCCAGATCAGAAACTTCTTCGCTCTGATGGGATTCGGATAAATCTGCTGAATTAGCAAAAGGATTAATATCTACGCCTAGATTTTCTGTAATCTCTTCGATGTCTTCTACAGAATTTTGCTCTGGTTGTAACGAAGTTTTCTGGAAAGATTCTTCTTCAATGGGAGAAATAACCTGTTCTAATATTTCGTTTTTAACGATGAGTTCTTTAAATTTTGAGTTTAAATAATCGTTTTCTGCTTCTATATCCTGTACCTGATTTTCTGAAGCGGAGATGTCTTGTGTCTCAGAATTCTGTTGCTCACTATTGAGATCGGGAGCAGGATCATCCCATAACTGATTATGTTCTGCGGAGAATGAACTAACATTAGTTTCTACTACCTGCATGATATCTGTGTCTTCCGTAACAGATTGGTGCAGTATACTTTCTTGATTATCAAGTTCTGGTTCTGCTACTTGATCATCTGATTCCCGTTCTTCTTGGCTTTCATCAGACTTCTTGCTGCCTTTGGTTGCTAACATTCCAGCAACACTAGCTACAGAAGTAGTCCCACCTACACCGATCAGGGCTTTTTGAAGATTTTCTCCTGCGAACATTCCAGCAATGAGGGTTACACTACCAAAAGCAAGAGAAATTAGCAGAATTTTATTAACAACTTTAGCTGATTTCATTTTATGTAAATTCAATATAAGTTAACTTATGAAAGAAGTTATGTTTTCAGGCTAGTAGCTGATTCAACTACTTTACGACGGCTTTTGATGGTCACGTTTTTTGTATGAAGTTTCATAAAAAAATGCTGACCTGGTAAGCACCGCAACCAAGGGTTAATTAATTCTGAAATACGAGAACTTCCTTAGCCTTAACTTTTAGAGTTCCCAAATACCCGCTCAAAACTAACAGTTTGTCAATTGACTGTCCAGTAAAGAATCACAGATTATGACTCTGGTGATTTTCAACCTCACAAACTGTCTGTTTGTCTGTTTTTATAACCAAGAATACTTAAATTAGTTATTAATAAAAATTAGCAGCAATAATGTGACGACGATGAGAAGCCGTATTTCAAGCAATTCTCTACAGAGACAAATCAATTTAAGATAAAATAACTGCAATTAAACTTAAACTTAATATCTGTATTGATTATGGCAGCAAAAGTAGAAATATATACCTGGAGTCGTTGTCCCTTTTGTATTCGAGCCAAAGGACTATTGGACAAAAAAGGAGTTGAGTATACAGAATATTGTATTGATGGGGATGAAGATGCTAGAGATCAAATGAGAGCCAGAGCCAATGGCAAATCGAGCGTACCGCAAATCTTTATTGACGATCGCCATATTGGAGGGTGTGATGATCTTCATGCTCTAGAAAGCAAAGGGGAATTAACAGCATTATTGTAGAAAGAAAAGCGATCGCAACTTCAACCCCATAGTAAATCTACAATACATCTACAATGACTCTACAATCAATGAGAAATTAGTATTAATGCACGCTTTATCAGTTCCCACTTGGGTAGTTCATGTCTCTAGCGTTCTAGAATGGGTGGCTGCGATTTATTATATTTGGCAGTACGGAGAAGTGACAGGCGATCGCTCTTGGTATAATCTGTCTTTTGCGATGTTACCTGCGTTGGTTAGTGCGATGTGTGCTTGTACCTGGCACTTTTTTGACAATACCCACTCTTTAGACTGGCTCGTGATCCTACAAGCAGCAATGACGGTGGTGGGTAATTTTACCGTTTGTATTGCAGCCTGGGGAATCTGGCGTAGTTCACCAAAATCACCTCAACATGAAGCCAATTTAGTTAAACATGAATAAAGAAAGTCTATTTGCCATTTCTTTATTTCCCTATTTAGGCTTTCTCTGGTTTATGACTCGCTCAGGCAAAACCCCTCGTTTAGCTCTAGTTGGTTTTTATGTACTGTTGATTTTCGTGGCGGTGACGATTCCTGCGGGAATTTATGCCCAAGTACATTATGGAAAGGAATTAGCTAATGTAGATTGGCTACATGGCAGCGCCGAACTGTTTTTAACTTTGTCGAATATTCTGGTAGTTCTAGGCTTTCGCCAAGCAATTATTGAGCATAAAAATAAGCTTAACAAGTAACTTTATAGCAATTCTCAGAACCACGAGGTATTGCTTTTTCCCTTCTTACGTGGTTGTAGATGGAGAGGAAAACATGCGGACGACGCGCACTAGTTCTTTAGGGCAGATACTTCAGTGCAAGTCCTTTGTGAGCCTGTCCCACGCGCTTTTCCCAAATATAGAATTGCTGTTGCTTGGGCAACATTGTTCGTCACAAAGGATTCAATTGTGGTCTACTCATGTGAAAAGCGCAGTAAATTTTTAGTTGAGTGATTCTAATCAATTGCTAATTTCGCCTCAAAAGTTAGACTCACTAATTAATAAGGGATCTAGATTCTTTGTTTATACATGGAGGAAAATATTATGGATGTAGTTGATTTTTTAAATGTTTCTATTCATAACACCACCACCACCGAGTTATTAGCAGATTTGCAGCTCAATGGCGGTATTGTCGTAACGCCCAATGTCGATCACTTAATTAAAATTCAGAGCGATCGCGAATTTTTGCAGGCTTACTATACATCTAACTATCGAGTTTGTGACAGCAGAATTCTACAATATTTTTCTTTTCTCTTAGGTAATCCCATTAAAGAGAAAATTTCAGGTTCAGATTTTTTCCCTGCTTTTTATGAATACAACAAACATGATCAAGATGTGAGCATCTTTCTGCTGGGAGCCAAAGAAGGTGTCGCCGAAGAGGCAAAATTCAAGATCAATCAAAAGGTAGGCCGCGAAATGGTCGTTGCTGCCCATTCTCCCTCCTTTGGCTTTGAAAAAGATGAACGGGAATGTCAGTCAATCATTGAGCGCATCAATCAATCTAATGCCACTGTTTTAGCTGTTGGGGTTGGTGCGCCTAAGCAAGAAAAATGGATTGCGAAATACCACCATCAATTACCTAAAATTAAAATTTTCTTGGCTATTGGAGCGACAATTGACTTTGAAGCAGGAGCTGTCAAGCGATCGCCACAAGTACTAGGAGATTTAGGTTTAGAATGGCTATATCGTCTTTCCAGTGAACCCAGTCGCCTCTGGAAACGTTATCTAGTGGAAAGTTTGCCCTTGTTTTGGTTAGTCGGCAAGCAAAAAATGAACCAGTATAAGTTTTCTCCCCACCTACAAAGGGAATATTTGCCCCTGGGAGAGATTTTACAACAGGCAGGATTATTGTCCCCTCAACACATCAGACAAACCTTAAATATTCAAAAACAATACCAAGATCACCGCTTTGGTGAAATCTTGATTAACGAAGGTTATCTCCCTTCCACTACGATTGACTTTTTTGTCAATGATTTACCTCAATTACTTCGCTCCCAGCAGAAATTGCGCTTAGGAGATTATTTAAACCATGCGGGATTACTGCTTCCAGAACAAATTGCAGATACCTTGCAACAACAGTCTCTAACCCAGCGTAAGTTTGGCGAAATCATCACCCAAAAAGGCTGGATTCAACCCAAAACTCTTGATTGGTTTGTCAATCTCCAAAATAGCTAATTTAGAATCACTAAAAATAATGCTATCTTCAACACAACAAGATAAACCAACGAGTTCAAGTTAACAGAGCAAATGAGTCCTACTAGAGCAGTATTGTGTGGATATTATGGCATGGGTAATGCAGGAGATGAAGCATTATTGGTGTCACTGCTACAAATGCTGCCCGAATCCGTCGAACCAATTGTGTTGTCTGGTAATCCCCAGGCTACTAAAAAAAGTTACGGTGTGACCAGTTGCCATCGCAAATCTACTTTTGCCCTGCTCAAAATTCTGCAACAGTCGGATGTCTTCATCTGGGGTGGTGGTAGCTTGATGCAGGATGCTACGAGTATTGCTAGCCCCATTTACTATGCTAGTTTAATGGCTCTAGCCCAACAAAAAGGCTTGAAAACCATTGCCTGGGCCCAGGGTATTGGCCCCCTGAATAAACCGTTTACCCGTTGGTTAACGCAACAAGTATTATTGGGCTGTAATGCAATCAGCGTAAGAGACAATGCTTCAGCACAACTGCTGCGTAATTGGCAGATCGAACCGATCATTGCCCCAGATCCAGTTTGGG
>JBEANW010000497.1:0-2705 GCA_041165225.1 Cyanobacteriota bacterium
GTCCAGGCACTCCAGAACAGGCAGCTAAGGCTTGGCAAGAGAAGTTTCCTGCCCTGTCCATCGTGACTCAGGATGGTTATGTATCGGGAGCATCGGAGGCGGAATGGCAACATACTTTACAGGCCAAACAACCCGCAGTGATCTTTGTGGGTATTGGCGTACCAAGACAAGAGTTATGGATCAGAGAGAATCGTCATCTCTGTCCGAATGCCATTTGGATTGGTGTTGGCGGGAGCTTAGATATCTGGGCGGGAACTAAAGAGCGTGCGCCAGAGTGGCTGAGAAACAATAATTTAGAGTGGTCTTACCGTCTCTATCAAGAGCCTTGGCGTTGGCGAAGAATGTTGTCTTTGCCCAAGTTTTTTTGGCGATCGCTTTGGGCATAAAGGGGCTTTGCTCAAGCTATAAGCCCTTCGGGTTCGGCATTCGCTCTTTGCACGGCGCGTTTTTTGTATGAATGTTCACACAAAAAAGCCGCCTTTGGAAACCAACAAGACCGCGATGCCTCACTATAAGCTATAGACTGTGAGTGTATTTTAATGTACCACATTTAGCCATTTTTCTACTTTCTGCCAGCCTAAGCCTTGGCGTATTACTTCTGGTTCATCGGCAGTAAAATCTAAAATCGTGGAAACCTTGAAACCTGGATCTACTTGATTATCGATCATAATATCGACCTGATTTTCCAAGGCATCAAAGAGATAGGCTTTTTCCAGATTCAGGGTGGGATACTCACCATCGTCATCGGGTAAATGTGCCGATGTGGAAACTAAGGGATTACCCAAAGTGGTTAATAACTCCTGACATAAGGTATGCTCAGGGACTCTAATCCCCGTTGTTTTTCGTTTCGGACTCATCACCAGCTTTGGTACTTGCTTAGTACCAGGTAGTAGGAAGGTGTAGGGGCCAGGAATCAAGTGTTTCATAATCCGATAGGCGCGATCGCTAACCGTCGCATACTCGGCAATATTCGATAGGGAGGAACATAAAAAAGTCAAGGGTTTGTCGTTAGACATTTGCTTGATGCGACGTACTTTTTCGACAGCAGATTTGACCCTCAGATCGCAGCCGATGGCATAAACTGTATCGGTAGGATAAAGCATGACTGCACCTTTTCTTAGGGCAGCAACTATTTGCTCGATAGTTCGTTGTTGGGGATTGTGTTGATTTAGTTCGTATAAAATTGCCATAGTGCTAGTCAATTGATAGAAATGCTAGGTAGTTATTTTTACTGTGGGGGCAATCAACAGCTAAGATAATTGCAAGATTGAGCAAAATGGTGATTATGGTCAAGATTGGTTACTTGGAATGCCCAACAGGAATTGCTGGGGATATGTGCTTGGGAGCATTAGTTGATTGTGGCTTGCCCTGGCAGTATTTGGTTGATAGCCTTAAGGGCTTGGGTCTAGAACAAGAATATCAGTTAACCACCGAGAGGGTGATCCGCAATGGGCAATCGGCAACTAAAGTTCATGTCGATTTACGCCATCACCAGCATGATCACCACCATCATCATCATGATAGCGAGCATCATCATCAGGCAACTCGACACTTACCAGAGATTGTTACTTTAATTCAAGGGTCATCTCTACCAGAGCGGGTAAAACGCTGGAGTTTGATGATTTTTCAGCAGTTAGCGATCGCCGAAAGCGCTGTCCACGGTATTCCCCCCGAACAGGTTCACTTTCACGAAGTTGGGGCAATAGATGCCATCGTCGATATTGTGGGAACTTGCATCGGTTTAGACTGGTTGGATCTAGACCAGCTTTATTGTTCTCCCATGCCTACGGGAGGTGGGACGGTTAAGGCGGCTCACGGTATCTTGTCTGTCCCTGTACCTGCGGTGGTCAAGCTGTGGGAAACCAAGTCAGTCCCCATCTATAGCAATGGCATTAAACAGGAGCTAGTTACCCCCACGGGAGCAGCGATCGCCGTAACTTTAGCCCAAGATTTTGGTGAACCGCCACCGATGAAGTTGGCTAAAATCGGTTTGGGTGCAGGTTCAAAAGATTTAGAAATTCCCAATATTCTACGGTTATGGATCGGCTCAACAGAGGTACGCTCAGAGATTGAGCTAAAGCAAGAAACTATTACTGTACTGGAAACTCAAATTGACGACTTGAGCCCCCAAGTAGTGGCATATACCCTCGAACAGCTATTGGCAGCAGGGGCATTGGATGTCTTTACCCAAAGCATCGGCATGAAAAAATCCCGTTCAGGCATTTTGTTAACGGTCATCTGTCATCCTGATACAGCCCACACATGTAAAACTATTATTTTCCGCGAGACAACTACTTTAGGTATTCGTGAAAGTACTCAGCAAAGAAGCATTCTTAACCGTGAAATTAGGGCGATCGCCACGAAGTACGGCACCGTCAAGATTAAAATTGGTAGTTGGGGATTTGGTCAAGATCAACAAATCATCAATGTGCAGCCTGAATATGAAGACTGTGCAGCCCTAGCTCGTCAACACAATATTTCCTGGCGGTCAGTTTCTCAAGAAGCGATCGCCGTTTATCAAGACCAATTAAAAGCTTAGAGCTTAAACCTTTTAATAACTAATCATTGTGCATCAAGGGACTAAGTAATTCATCGAGCCAACTTTGCACCTTGAAAAAATAACTTGCCCCATCGAGCTTATCAGCCAAAATATCGAGGGCTGTTTGATAATCTGATACGGCACAATTCCAATCCCCTCTTAAGTG
>JBEANW010000498.1:0-9540 GCA_041165225.1 Cyanobacteriota bacterium
ATCGCTCCAGCTAGATAACACCACCAAGGGCATACCGTAATTACGGGCAATTTCTACCGCCCTGGGATGGAGGACTGTTGCCCCAAGACTAGCCAGTTCGAGCATCTCATCAGCAGTAATCTCAGACATCAGTTGCGCGGAGGGGACTAGACGCGGATCGGTGGTAAGAATTCCTGGAACATCAGTATAAATCTCACAGCGATCTGCCTTGAGGGAGGCAGCTAGAGCCACGGCAGAAGTATCGGAACCACCTCGACCAAGGGTAGTAATTTCCAAGTCTTCGCTATTACTTACTCCCTGAAAACCCGCGACTACTACGACTTCTCCTTTATTGAGGTGTCGCTCAATGCGATCGGTACAAACTTGCAAGATTCTGGCACGACTGTGGTCGGCTTCCGTGACAATTCCCACTTGCGCGCCTGTGAGGGAAATTGCTGGTCTTCCCAATTCCTGTAGCGCCATGCTGAGGAGGGCGATGGTGACTTGCTCCCCTGTAGAGAGAAGCATATCCATTTCGCGGCTACAAGGATTAGTCGATATTTCGTTAGCTAGTTTAACCAGAGTATCGGTAGTTTTGCCCATTGCCGAGACGACCACCACCAAACTATCTCCTTCCTCCACGGCTTGGCTAATTCTCTGGGCTACCGCTTGAATTCGTTCTACTGAACCAACAGATGTCCCACCATACTTTTGCACAACTAAAGCCATAATCTTTATTTCAATCCCACCAGAAGCATCGCCTATATTACCAGTTATTAATGACAAGTCGCTAATAAAATGTATTTACTGCAACTTGATCTAAATACTTAATCTAAATAATAGACATAGTTGGAGAGATAATTTCTTGTCCTCCATGCCAAATCTGACCATCCAGAGCCATTTGCTCAATTAAACTGGCTAAACGCAGAGCCTTCAAGGCTTGTTCGCCCCCCACCGAAGGACGTTCACCCCCGCGAATACAGTTAACAAAATGCTCGATTTCCGCATAAATTGGCTCAATATTGTTGGTGTATACTTTTTCCGTAATGCCATCTCGTTGGTAGGGCAGATGCTCGATCTCCAAACTATTGGATTGATGACGATGGATTAAAATTTCGTTGGTCAGAAAATCAGTTTCGATCAGGGAATTTTTACAGTGGGCTGCCAAACAGCGAATTTTGCGGTGAGTGACTTTGGAGGCGGTAAGAGTTGCCACTACACCGTTGGCAAAACCTAGGTTAGCGGTAACATAGTCTAAATTGCCCGAATTACTGGAGGTGTTGCCACTAGCGGTCAGTTTAACTACTGGTGATGCGGATAATTCGAGGAGCAAATCTATATCATGGATCATCAAGTCCAAAACTACGGACACATCGTTAGCGCGATCGCTATAGGGACTTAGACGACGGGCTTCTAAAGCCAGAATACTTTCGGTCTGAATAACTTTACTTAATTCTCTAAAAGCAGGGTTAAATCTTTCAATGTGACCTACCTGCAAAATACATCCTGTCTCCGCTGCCAGATTAACCAGGGATTCTGCTTCCACTAGATCCGCAGCAATGGGCTTTTCGATCAGAATATGCACCCCTGCTTTCAGGCAATTTCCCCCTACTTCATGATGTAACCTTGTCGGCACAGCAATACATACTGCATCCACCACAGGCAACATATCCTCATAATTTTCATAAAAATGGGTTTGATATTGACTAGCAATTTTAATGCCCCTAGCTAAATCAATATCAGATACGCCGATTAGTTCAATGTCTTTGAGCAAGCTGAGAATACGGACGTGGTGTCGTCCCATATTACCCACCCCAATCACACCAATTTTTAGTGGACTGGCCTGATTTCTAGCATTGTTTAGCTGCCGATCAAGATTAGTATACACTTTAATAAATAAACTCCTTCACCAATAAGTCGATTAGTATAACCGATATTTTTTCTATCTTTAGAATCACCCAGATACTATCATAGAGATCATAAATGTAAATCTCTAATGGGACACTATGAAAGTGTGGTCATGTCTCCTAATTTAATACCTCCAAGGGATTCTTTTGCTGATGTGAGAACCGCTTTATATACGACTGAACCATGATTTTTGAGGCTCAATCCTATTGGTTAAATAATGCTCATGTTCCTAGTTGTTTGCTCGATGTAACCCCTCCACCTCCATCGACAAGGGAGGGCTTATGTTTGGTTGATCTGCACATTCATCAGGGCAAGATCCAACAGGTAATTCCTGCCAATTCAACGGCAAAAGATCTTCCTTGTTTAGATTTACGGCAGCAGATCGTTCTTCCTTGCCTGATCGATGTTCATACACATTTAGATAAGGGACATATTTGGGAGCGATCGCCTAACCTAGATGGCACTTTTGCTCTAGCTTTAAGTCAGGGAAATGGCGATCGAGAAAAGTATTGGCAACCAGAAGATGTTTATCGTCGAATGGAGTTTGGACTTAAGTGCAGTTATGCCCATGGCACCCAGGCAATTCGCACCCATATTGACTCCTCTGGCAAACAAGCAGAGATCAGTTTAGAGGTGTTTCAAGGTTTACAGTCAGCTTGGCAAGATAAAATTACTCTCCAGGCGGTAAGTTTAGTTAGCTTAGATTACTATCAAACCCCTGAAGGATTAGCCTTAGCGGATAAAATTGCTGAAATTGGTGGTGTTTTAGGGGGTGTAGGTTGGGAAAATCCCGATTTGGAAACTCAGCTAGACAATATATTTACTCTGGCTAAAGAGAGAAACTTAGATTTAGATTTCCATGCCGATGAAAATGGCGATCGCCATTCCCTTTGTCTGCAAAAAATAGCCCAGGCTGCTATCAAACATAACTTTTCTAATCAAATTACCTGTGGACACTGCTGTAGTCTGGCGGTGCAGCCTGCGGAGGTAGTCCAGCAGACCATTGAACTGGTTAAACAAGCTGGGATTGCTGTGGTTAGTTTGCCCATGTGCAATCTCTATCTCCAAGATCGTCAACCAGGGATAACTCCCCATTGGCGCGGCGTAACTAGAGTCCACGAATTACAACGCCAGGGTGTCCCCGTAGCTTTTGCTAGTGATAACTGTCGCGATCCCTTTTTTGGTTTTGGCGACCATGATGTCTTGGAAGTGTTTGAGCAAGCTGTGAAAATTGCTCATTTAGATACCCCTTATGGGGATTGGATTGCCAGTGTGACTACAACTCCCGCGAGGATCATGAATTTACCCCTAGGAAAAATAATTCCTGGTAATTCAGCGAATCTAATTATCTTTTCTGCTCGTTACTTTAGTGAATTATTAGCGCGATCGCAACATAACCGCATAATCATCCGTAAAGGTAAACAAATTAATTCAGATTTACCTGATTATCGTGAACTAGATGATTTAATCGTTAGGAACTAAAACTCTAATTTAGCTGTTATCTGTCGATTTGACTGCATTGAGTAAAATGTTTTTAGCTTCTGATATTGCCTGTGTAAAAATATCTGTGTCATTAATAGCTTGCGCCATTACCAGTCCACCTTGAATTGTCACCATTGCAGAATAAGCTAAGTTCCGACTTTCTTTTGCCGACAATCCTTGTTTTTGCAAATAGGTGCTTAAAGCTGTAATCCATCGTTGAAAATAACTTTTAATTTCAGATGAAAATGGTTCTTTGGCATCATAAAGAGCAAAAGAACCAAGCAAACAAATTCGTTGTCCACTAGCAAAATATTTATCGACTGTCACGAACATCTTTTCAAAGACTTTTTCTGGGTCTTGATTTGTATCTAAAGGAGCAAATATATTTTCTTCAAACCAAGAGTCAATTTGTTTTAAGACGGCTTTGGCAATGTCTTCCTTGCCACCAGGAAAATAATTATACAGACTTCCTTTTCCTAAACCAGAAGCCTTGATGATCTGAGCGTAGGATGTACCATGATAGCCATGTTCCCTAAACAACTCAGCTATAGCTGCAACAGCTTGTGCTTTGTCAATCTTGGGTGCAGGCATGGATTTAAAAACCTAATTAAGTTAAACCTAGGTGATCTACTGGTCTGATATCCCCTAACCATAAGAACTTACGTTCCTCAAACTTGATTTTAACGTCATTGATACTCGCTTCTCTCGAAGACATTAAGCCATTTTGATCAAACTCCCATAATTCATTTCCATAAGCGCGATACCATTGCTGTGAATCATCATGCCACTCATATTGAAAGCGTACTGCTATTTTACGATCATCAAACGTCCACAACTCTTTGACTAGTCGGTAATCTAGTTCTTTCAACCACTTGCGAGTTAAGAATTCTGTAATTTTGACCCGACCTTGAAAAAATTCTGCACGGTTGCGCCAAATACTATTCTCTGTATAAGCCAAAGCTACTTTTCTGGGATCGCGGGTATTCCAAGCATTTTCTGCCATTCGCACTTTTTGAGCCGCAGTTTCTCGATCAAAAGGAGGAATTGGCAAGCGTTGTTCGATTGTTTCCATTTAAACTATTAAACCAATTAGTACAATGAGCTTGTCATTAGTATTGTACCAATTGGTAAAATATTTGAAAACTATAAATTAGTCGAACAAAAAAAACAACTTTTAAATTACTCTATAATCTGTTTATTCTTATCAGGATTAATAGCTGTACTAGATGAAATTATTGCAAAGATATAGCAATCCTCAGAATCATGAGGTGCCGTCTTTCTCCTGTTCCTTCTTGGAAAGCCAGTTCATCTTGAAGAGTTAAGGTTAAGTCGACGGTTCATGATTGATGCCTCTAGACTTAAGTAACCGTAAACGTTTCTTGCGAGCAATTTCCTGGAGATCTACATTACGATCTGTTTCATCGACAATTTCACCTGTAAGAACTTCTAAAACGTCTTCTAGAGTCACAACTCCTGCCATGCCACCATACTCGTCTAGCACTACTGCTAAATGTTCACGGTTTTCTTGGAATACCTTCAGCAGTTTATCGGCGCGATTAGTTTCAGGTACAAAATGAGCAGGACGTTGTAGGGTATAAATTTGGCGATCGCCGTTGCCTTCAATCATGGCGGTCAAGAGTTCGTCTTTTAGCACCAACCCCGTAACATCATCAATGGTTTCATTGATTACCAAAATGCGCGTATGTTGGGATTTGATAATTTCAGCTTGGCATTCGGCTAGGGTTTGTTCGCCTTTGAGGTAGGTAACAACAATGCGCGGACTCATTAAATCTGAGGCGTTGAGGTCGTTTAACTGAAATACTCGTTGAATCATTTCCGCTTCGTCATCTTCAATCACCCCTTCTTGAAAGCCGATATTCGTCAAGAATTTGATTTCTGCTTCATCAGTAGTAGGAAGGCTATTTCCTTTAACGAAAGGAGATGTGACCTGCTCAGCGAGCCAAACTAAGGGAGTAAAGATGAGGGTTAAAAATTTGACGGGAATGGCGACAAATAAACTAATAGATTCAGCATAGCGTTGACCTATAGTTTTAGGCAAAATTTCGCCAAAGATAATAATTAGAAAGGTGAGGATTCCTGAAACAAGTCCTAACCACTTAGGATCTAATACCTTGATAGCCATACTACCAAAGATAATACTGCCAACGATATTAAAAACATTATTGAGCATCACAATCGTGGCGATGGGGCGAGCTATATGGGAACGAATGCGCCCTAGAGCTAAGGCTGCCGGCTTTTTGGATTGAGCTAATTGCCTGACTTTAATCGGCGAAATAGACAGTATTGCTGCTTCCGCTCCCGAACAAAAAGCTGAACCAAATAAAATCACAGCGACGACAATAATCAGGGCAAGCATATAACAAGATAATGGTTAGTCTTTAATATAGTTCAAAAATAGAAATAAGCATGGTGATGATTCACTTCTATTCACTTTAAGATTTCGATCATTCCCGTTTGACCATCTAGTCTCACTAATTGACCATCGCGAAATATTTTTGTGGCATTATCCACATCCATTACCGCAGGGATATTGTACTCCCTAGCGATGATCGCACCATGAGATAAACGACCCCCCACTTCAGAAATTAAACCTCCCGCACGAGCCAACAGAGGCGACCAGCCAGCATCGGTATAGGGAACTACCAGAATAGTTTGACGGTTAATGCGATCGCGAAGCGCACCGCAAGTATCGCTTTGATGACCATTTTGTTGATGAACGGGATCTCTGGGTTGGAGACTAGAAATTACTTTGATGACTCCTTCAATTTGACCAGAACTACTACCAATCCCCTGTATCTGTCTGACTTCGCTGATGATCGGTGCTTGCCAGGCAATGGTTTGAGGTTTGCCGTAAACTAATTTGGGAACAGGATTTAGTTCGGAGGCGGCTTGCCACTGTTGCTTTCTAGTTTGAATTAATTCCTTCAGCTTTTGAGGGAACTGGCGCTCTTGATGCTCCACCAGAGACATAATTTCCTCTAGTCTGAGGAGAAAAATATCTCCCTGCTCGGCAATTAAGCCGCGATCGATCCACTGTTGTTCTAGACCCACAAAAGCCCAACGCAGTTGTGCTAATAGTTGGTTGTATGTTTCCCCCACCTGAGCTTTAAGGTTTAAGCTTTTTTGGACTAACTTTGCTTGCCAAGATTGCTGAGAAATTTTGCGGGAGGCTTGGGCAATTTTCGCACCGTGAACATCAAAGTAAAAGCGGGTAAACATCTGTCGTGGGATACTCGGTTTATCTTGCCAACGGGGAATGGCGATATCCGTTGCGACTTCACTCAAATAGCCGTAGTGCTTCAACCAGAGGTCAAAGCGTTCCATGACCCCTGTCCCTTCGGAATTCTCGGCAATATGGGCAAATAAGGAGGCGCTAGAGTCAAAGGTAATTTGTTCCGTCGCCAGGAGTTTACGAGCTTCTGTGGCTATTTGTGCCAGGGAACTGACCGCTACTATTTCTGGTACTCGACTATGATCCAGTTCCGTTTCGGCAACTTTCAACAACTTCTGGCGGACAGCAAGACTGAGAGGAGCAAGAATATGATAATAGGTGGCTTTATCCAGTAATTCGAGGATGGTGTTGATTCTGTCAATAATTTCCGTTGGTGACAATTCAGCGATGGGTTGAGCTTTAATTACCTCAATGATCGGCGCAAAAAACTTGAGGCGATCGCCTTCAAAATCCTCATTTAAGCGCCATTCTCGTTTGAGCAGTCGCCAGAGTCCAGGCAGGTTTTTCAGGGTTGAACTTAAGGGTGGTTTACTAAATTTGGCATCTCTCGTCAGAAATTCGAGGCTTTCTGGGGGTAAACCCATGCGGCGGAAAATCTTGCCTAGCAAGGAGACATTAAAATAGGCACTGGCAAAGTGGAGGGTAGCGGTTTGCTCAAAGTTTAAATCTTTAGCGCGATCGCCTAAGACAATGGTAAAAATCTTGCCCCAAACGCCACAGGTTAAAGGTTGATTGATCGACCAGGTAAGGGGACGGATTTTGCCAGGAATCACCTCGGCAGCAATGCGTCTTGTCCAAATCGGCTGCATGGTGGTAATGGGACGCACCTGTAATAACCAGAGTTTAGTACCGTCATAAGTCCATTCAATGTCCTGGGGAATTCCCTCAAATAAATCCTCCATTTCCCTTGCCAAGATAGCGACGGATTCAATAATATCCTGGGGAATATCGGCTGAATTTACAGCTTTTTTCGATGATTTTTCGGTGATCACCGTAATTGCCTGCTCTGCGAGAGGGTTTGCTAAAGAGGCTTCGGGAATCGACACCTGATACCGTTGAGGAGTATATTTGCCTGAAACAATTTTGGTGGCATTTCCAGGCAAGGCTTCTACGGCGACGGTATTCCGCAACTGATTTACAGGGTCACGACTAAATGCGACCCCACTATATTGTCCCTCGATCTGCCGTTGAATCAAGATTGCCATAGATGCATCTTGTTGTTGGTTTTGGCGACGATATTCGATTGCACTGCTTTGGAGATAGGAAGCCTGACAGTCAATGATGGCTGATTCTAATTGCTCCTTATTAGTAACGTTGAGAATACTAATATATTGTCCCGCAGCGGAAGCTGAGGTAGAATCTTCGCCAATCGCTGAAGAACGCACAATTAAAGGGGCTTCAGTGGTCGGCTCCAGCTTTTTGATCAGAGCTTTAATATCGTCTCCAGGACGTAATACCCAACCGTCTGCTACATCATATCCTTGACCTTTGAGGCGAGCTAAATTTGCTGCTTTTGCCCCTACTTCGGTGGCATTCAATCTACTATTTAAACTAATAATATTTTTGTCTCCCTGAAAAAAACGAAACATTCTACTTTGACTAGATTTATCTGTAGTGGCGACCAAATCTAAGTCATCGGGTATATTTTGATAGATCCAACCCAGCAAACTTGCTAACCCCAAAGTGGCAAAAGTGTACTCTAGTTGGTAAGGATGCCGTAAGCCAATGATCACTACTAATAATACTAAAGCACTATATTTACCGATTACGCGATCGCGAATAATTGTAAAGCCCACTAGACTAATTAACCAAACCAATCCAGCAGCGATCGCATCATGAGCCAGAATCCCCCACACCGCATTGGTAGTTCCTGCTCCCGAACCCATCCAGTAACGCCCTATCACGAGAGCAATGATCGCCAGAATTTCCCAAGCTGAACCTGATGGGAAAAATACTCTAGCTAGCAAAACGGCGATGATTCCTTTGGCTGCTTCGGAGAGAACAGCACATACTCCAGCCACTTTTCCGCCATGATAAAAAGCTGCGGACACAGAAACATTTCCAGTGCCTAACTTGCTTAATTGACGGCCAGTTAGAGCGTAGGTGATCCAGTCAATTAGCGGTAGACCACCCAATAAAGGACAAGCGATAAATACCGTTAAAGAACCCCAGATTGGTGTCAGGTTCATGAGCCTCTATCTATAATCATTTAATTCGTTGAGATTTACCAGACTGAATTGGGCTAATGATTCTATTGATTTATTGTACCCACTTTTAATCGCTCTCGTGACATGACAATTAGTTAAAAAACACTAAAATGCTTAAATGACGAATTCTAAAATGAGAACATGAATCCCGATCAAGTAAACTGCACCATCGATTGCGCTAGGGGATGTGTCTTAGGCGATCGCTGTCCCCATCAAGAATACCAACATCAGGCATCTAACTTTATTAAAGATACCTCCCTCGACAAAATGTTAGAAATGGCGGAAATCGCCAGAATGAAAAAAGCATCCGCACCGCCCAAGTGGGTGATTCCCGACGAAATTTAACCTGTAGGGGCGATTCGCATGTCGGGGCGATTCGCGAATCGCCCCTACTATGGTTCTATATTTCAGGTTGTTTTTGGTGCCATTCCGTCGCCTGTTCATAGGCATGGGCAGTATGGAACAAGACATCTTCCCGCAGCACGTTACTAATTAGCTGTAAGCCGATGGGTAAACCTTGAGCATCAAAACCGCAGGGAATACTAATGCCTGGTAAACCCGCTAGGTTAACGGGAATAGTCATTAAATCGGAGAGATACATTGATAGAGGATCATCGGTTTTCTCTCCTGCTTTAAATGCCGTCGAAGGAGCCGTCGGACAAACTAAAACATCTACCTTGGCAAATGCCTGATCAAAGTCTTGTTTGATTA
>JBEANW010000499.1:0-2969 GCA_041165225.1 Cyanobacteriota bacterium
ATTCCCATATTTAGATTTTACCATTTCTTTTGCATCGATTGCTACTTTATCCAATGGCAAGCGAGCTTCATGATTCCGTACGGGATGAAACCCATGCTTTCCTATGTTAAACCGTTGGCAATTAATACAAGATGACACCACATCTTGACAATTCTTTCTCAGACCTGGCCAATGCCAACCAGCCTCTAATATATCTTTCACCATATGCGTTGACCCAAAGTGGCCCTTGGCATGCGAAAACTGCAGCAGCTCCTGCTGCTTCTGCTTGTCCACCACCAATACACTGTTTTCAAATTCTGCTGTTTCTAGCAAGACCTCTTCGAGCTCAGAACTTGACTCCACCGCTTTTGAACCAACTTCATAAAAGAAAGTTTCCCTTTCCCCATCTTCCTTTTCCTCCCCTGGATAGAGACGGGATATCGCATCAGGTAGAATATTTTGAATTCCAGGTAAATATTCTATCGAAAAATCAAACTCCATTAACAAGGTTAACCAGCCCAGTTGCATATCATTTAGCTTCTTCTGGGTCCGCAAATATATCAACGGTTTATGGTCAGTTTTTAAAACAAACTTGAGTCCATAGAGGTATTCCCTGAACTTTTCTAATGCAAATACAATAGCTAATAATTCTCGCTTAGTTGCACTATAATGAGATTCGGAACTAGACAACGCTCTAGAGGCCAACCGAATGTATCGACGTTGCTCCCGTTGCCCGTCATCCCCTTCTTGGTAAAGCACTGCCGCTATTCCTGTCTTGCTTGCATCAGTCCCCACGTAGAAAGGCCGGTTAAAATCAGGATAAGACAACGTAAGTCCTAACATTAAAATCTCTTTGGCTTGATCATAAATTCTTTGAAAATCATCACACCATTCAATCACTGGAGCTTTCCTGAGTTTCTCTAATGGAGCAAATAGCGTGGAATATGCAGGTATGCAACTCCGGAAGTAGTTAAAGAATCCTAAATGCTTCTCTAGTTGGTTCCCTGTTTTTGGGATGCTCCAATGTTCCATTGAGAGTACTTTTTCTTTGCAAACCTCAACACCTCTTTCTGAAATTAGATAGCCTAGAATGATGATTTCTCGCCGCACAAACTCCAACTTTTCAAAATTCACTCGTAGATTAAATGAGTTCAGTTTTTCTAGCACCTGGCGCACATGTTCAACATGTTCCTCCAATGAATCAGAGAATACAATAATATCATCAACATAGTTTATCGCAAATGCATCAAATTCTTGCAAAATACGACGGATTACTCGTTGGAACACCGCAGGGACATGTTTAAATCCCATAGGAGCCGTTATAAAACAATAAGATTGCCCTTCCCAAGTAAAACTCGTTTTTAATTGGTCCTCTAGAGCCATTAACATTTGATGGAACCCCTTCCAGAGATCAATTTTGGTAAACCACCTTTTACCACCCATTTTCTGAAATATTTCGTCAACAGTCGGTAAAGGATACGCAACCGACGGTATTAGCTGGTTGATGATTCTCGGATCCACACACGTTCTCCAACCTTTAATATCTTTCGAAACATTAAATTTCGGCACCACCAGTAAAGGTAAATTCCAGCCTGTGTTCTCGTTGTGCTTACGCACTATGCCTTCCTTTATCCAGTCTTGAATAGATTCCGAGACTTTAGGACGTAGAAGCATAGGTATGGGATATTGCCGTATATTCACAGGCTTTGCATCTTTAGTGTCAATCTCAATTACAGCGTCAGGATGGTTGCAGAATTCCTTTATAGCTCGATTTCGGGCTAATTCGTTTTTAAAATAGAAAAGCTCAAATCTTTTGCTCACTTCCTTCAACAACCACTGGTACTTCTCCATGCCTCCTTTATTCAAAGAAACATCAACTTTCTCGAATAACTCTTCATCAGACAACTCTTCAAGTTCATCTTGATTACAATTGGCAACCTTGCCTACCTGTGAGTCTACTACATCAACCAGGTTTCCTTGGGCACTCCTACCCTCCAATGAGTCATCAGCAACATTGGCAAGACTTTTTTCTGTTGAATCCCATTCAAGGGCATTCAAATTTCCTATAAAAATTCCTAACTTTGGAAGCACATCCTGCCCCAACACCATTCCATGCTCAGTAGGAAACACATTAAAAGCAAAGTCAAACGCGCGTCCATCATGTGATTCAATCCTAGCAGGCAACGTACGATCGGTAACCCACTCATTTGATTGATTAGCCATCATAACCTCCATTGGCTTGGCTAACTTCAAAGTTTCCAATGACAACTGCTCCACCATTTTGTCGTTAACAAAAGAGACAGAAGCCATAGTATCCACAATTGCTACCACTTTTTTGCCGTTCACTTCCAAAAGAGTGCAAGGACCTTTAGAGATACCTTTAGGAACCGCAATTTCTTGAAACAACATTTCTTGAAATTCATTTAGCGCTCCAAACAAATAATCATGATCCTCCAATGTCTTTACTTGAACTGACTCAAATCTTCCTTTCTTTTTCTCTAGACGGGCAGCTCTAGTAGCACACATATGGCCCACTTGCCAATCATCACCGCAATCCACACATTTTTTATCCTTGTAAGCCTGGTCGAATTTCTTTTCTCTTTCTTCTTTCAGTTTTTTGGCATTCAATTTACTCGTCCCAGGATCATCATCGTCGTTTTTTCTCTTGCTTTCTCCGAGTCGCTTGATCGTGGCAGCGGAGGATGAATAGAAACCACACTTATCACTAGCGCATATAAATTTGCCAGCATTAGAGCAACAAGGACAGTATACCAGTGGCAATACTGAGTCTTCAGGCACACCTCGATAATTTCTAACCGCTTCTGCAACTTTTAAAGGCCTTTTTTCATCTCGTGGAGTGTTTCGAGTAACAGAAGGAGGCAGTAAATCAAACAAAGCCTTTGCCACTGTTTCATTTTCAACTTTCAAATCAATATCCGCCGCCCGAGCACGGTTTATGTACCTTTCCAAAAATTGTTGCACAGTTTCAT
>JBEANW010000500.1:0-2550 GCA_041165225.1 Cyanobacteriota bacterium
ACAACCCCCCCAAACTCAGTAAAGTCGTGACAGGATAAACAGCGTTGAGTCTGGCTACCCCCACCCATTTGAGCAGAGGGCGAGTAATACCGTAGAGAAATACCACCTGGATCAGGGAAATAATCATCCGCATTAGTCCCAGAAATCCCGTTAGCTGCGACTCGTCAAACCGCTGTCCATAGATATTAAACCAGAGAAATTCCGAGCAAAGATAAATAATTACCAGTAAAAAAGTGCTGGCAGCCAGAAAAAAGACTAAGGGATAGCGTTTGCCCAAATCTGGCAGAACCTGCCAAGATTCAATCAGGCTGACTTTAGACTCTTGGAGAGGAGCTTCTAAATGACCTTGAGAACGTTCCAAATAAATCAACTGCCAAAAGGCGATCGCCATAAACCAGGGTAGACACCATAATAATTCGCGACTAGGGAAGTAATTCGATAGTGCCAGGGTTAAACCACCCCCCACCAAAGTTCCCACCGCCTGAGCAATGCCAATATAAGGAGCGTTACGCTTATATTCCAAGGTTGTAAAATAGTCCGTCAGCAGCCCAGGATAGAGCAAATTATTATAAAAATCCCACTGAAAAAAGATCGCGATCAGCAGCCCATAATAAACCCAAGTCGTATCCAGATTAATCAGCCATCTTAACCCCAACATCAGCACCATCGAGGCGAGGAGAACGTAGCGAAACACTTGTAGCCGACTATAGCGATCGGCAATCTGAGAAAACGCGCCGTAAATGGGCAGAGAACATAGACCAATTAACATAAAGGCGATGGGCAACTGTCCCGCACCCACCTGACTGACAAAGAGCGAATTGGCGATCGCCATTGCCATGACGTTATAAATTAAGACAGTAACGGCTAACAAGAGCAGTTGGGGTAAGCGATCGAATTTAATAATCATACTTGGGTGAGTTCGGAGTTCGGAGTTCGGAGTTCGGAGTTAGAAGTTTTTTGCTGGAAACTTTAAAGATCTCTTGACCATTAGGGTTGAGAATTATCGTATTTTCTGTCCATCGGCTGGAGTTTCGGTGACTGGAATCAGCTCTTCTTTCTCAGGGATCATTTCTACTGCTAAATCCCCTGTATTAGGTAGGAAAAAGGTTAACCCCGCTGCAATAATCAAGGAGACTCCCCCCAAAACCACTGCCAAGAGGCGATTTTCGTGGAGTAAATACTGCATAATCCAGCCAAAACCCAAGGCTGCGACTACTTCTGGTAAAACAATAAAAAAATTAAATATTCCTTGATAAGTTCCTTGACGCTGGGACGGAATAGCGCCACTCAACATCACATAGGGCATAATTAGGGCGCTTGACCAGGCAATTCCCAAGCCCAACATTGCCAAGAGTAAAACATATTGATTCTGGATGGTTAACAGCGACACCAAGCAAATTCCCCCACAAAGTAAAGATAAACCATGAGTTAGGGGACAACCTAAGTATCTAGCAATACGGGGAATAACAAAAGAAAACCCCACACATACCGCGTTATAAACCGCACAACAAATTCCCGCCCATTCGATCCCGTCGCTGTAGAGTAGGGAACCTTGACTAGTCGCCCCAAAAATATTACGAGCTACGGCGGGGGGGAAATAGAGCAAGAAACAAAAAATCCCCAGCCAGGTGAAAAACTGGATCTTAGCAAGCTGCTGCATGATCTGAGGCATCTGTCTCAAAGTCTGCCAAGACTCTTTCAAGCTGCTCATCACCCCACCCTGAGATGACTTAAGCTGCTTAAATTGAGCTAAATTGGCAGGGGGATATTCAGGAGTAGTCACAATCGTCCACAACACAGTCCCCAAAAACAATACTCCCCCCACATAAAAAGATACTTCCACCGTCAGGGGGATCTTACGCCAAGGGTTGCTGACATTGCTGAGGCGAAAAACATTGCTCAAAATCCAGGGCAGGGCGGAAGCCGATACTGCTCCTAGCCCCAGCATCATACTCTGCATCGCAAAGCCTTTCGTCCGCTGCTCATGGGGTAACAAATCCCCGACAAAAGCCCGAAACGGAACCATGCTGATATTGGCACTCGTATCTAAAATCCAGAGTAACCCTGCTGCCATCCACAGATTTGAAGCATGGGGCATCAAAATTAATGCCACAAAAGCCAGTATTGCCCCCGCTAAAAAATAAGGTCGTCTTCTCCCCAGAAAATTCCAGGTATAGTCACTCAAATTGCCCACGATGGGCTGCACCAATAAACCAGTTAAGGGAGCCGCTAACCAGAGCATTGGTAGCTGATCGGCATGAGCGCCCAAATGTTCAAAAATAGCACTCATATTTGCCATCTGTAGTCCCCATCCAAACTGAATGCCTAAAAACCCAAAATTCATATTCCATAGCTGTCGAAAGCTAAATATAGGCTTTTCTGCAGATGGTGGAGAGATTAGCATAAGGAGAAATTAAAGAGAAAAAAATAAATAAAGTACGTCTATAACAGCGGACAAATCAGTATATTTACCTAAAAAATATTATGATAAGCACAACGCAGATCAAAACTAGCAAAACTATTGATCATCCCGATGGATAACCAACTGTT
>JBEANW010000501.1:0-5133 GCA_041165225.1 Cyanobacteriota bacterium
AGTTTTGGTCGGATTTACGGTCAGGAAAGTTGGCTGTTGCTGAGGTGGTAGGCAATAGCGTTGAGGATCTTGATACAGAACTTGAAACAGATATTGTAATTTCTGGTGGCACATTAGGTATTTTGCTCGGTGCAGCCCTCCAGCAGCGTGGTTGGTCAGTAACTTTAATTGAGCGGGGAGTATTACGAGGTAGAGAACAGGAATGGAATATCTCTCGTAATGAGTTGCAGACTTTCGTTGATTTGGAATTATTGACTGAAGCAGAATTACAAAAAGCGATCGCCACGGAATATAATCCCGCCAGGGTAAGCTTTAAGGCGGGTGCGGAAGTTTGGGTAAAGGATGTACTGAATATAGGAGTCGATCCGATATATCTTTTAGAACAGCTAAAGCAAAAGTTTCTGCAAGCTGGGGGCAAGCTACTAGAAAATACGGCGTTTAAATCTGCCACAGTGCATCCTGATGGGGTAGTAGTGACAGTCGAGGAACATACAATCACAACCATCAAGACTCGTTTGTTAATCGACGCGATGGGTCATTTTTCGCCGATTATCCAACAGGTAAGAAAGGGAGCGAAACCTGATGCCGTATGTGTGGTAGTTGGTAGCTGTGGGTCAGGTTTTCCTGAGAACAATACGGGGGATTTAATCTATTCTTTCACGCCGATCATTAATCACTGTCAATATTTCTGGGAGGCGTTTCCTGCTCAAGATGGTCGCACTACCTATATGTTTAGCTATCTCGATGCTTACCCCGCCAGACCGAGTTTAGAGTATTTCATGGCTGAATATTTGAGACTTTTGCCAGAATATCAGGGTGTTGCACTAGAAAAGCTAGAATTCAAACGCTTTCTCTTTGGTTTTTTTCCTGCTTATCAAGATAGTCCGCTCAAATTACCTTTCAACCGTATTTTACCTGTGGGAGACAGTGCGGGGGGACAATCTCCTGTAAGTTTCGGTGGCTTTGGAGCGATGGTTAGACATTTACAACGTTTGACTCAAGGCATTGACGCAGCTTTGACAGTAGATAGATTGAACTGCCAAGATTTGGCTTTATTGCAACCATATCAACCCAATATTTCTGTTACTTGGCTCTTTCAGCAGACGATGAGTGTCCAGGTGGGAAAACAGGTTAATCCCGAACAGATTAATAACCTGATGCATGGCGTTTTTGCCGTGATGGATCGTTTGGGAGATGGGGTACTCAAACCCTTCTTACAGGATGTAATTCAGTTTGCACCTCTAGCGAAAACCTTGCCTCTGGTTAATCCGAAGTTAGTCTTGCCTTTATTACCACAAATCGGCATTGTCTCCCTAATTAGCTGGATGATGCACTTTTTGAACTTGGCGCTATATAGCGCTTTATATCTCCTCGGAAAGTCAGTTCAATCATTAGTTGCATCTAAATTGTCTCCAACTCAACAATATTACTATCAGCGTTGGCTAGATGCCTGGAAATATGGTTCTGGAGGTGATTATGAGGAATAAATTATTAACTTTAATTGGGCTGATCCTGGGAGCGATCGCCATCCTGTATCCTTTACTAGTAGTGTTGCAAGCTTCCTTGACTACTGTCGATGGTCATTTTACCCTGGCTAACTATCAACAGGCTTGGCATCAGGGGGGATTTTTATTAGCTTTTGCCAATTCGACAATTGTGGCTTTAAGTGTCACAGGGCTACAGATTATTACTTCTGTCCTGGCGGGATATGCTTTAGCCAGACTTAAGTTTAAAGGGAAACAGGCGATTCTGCTCTTAATCTTGGCTACCCTAGTCATTCCCTTCCAATTACTGGTAATTCCCATTTTCGTCATTTTAAAATGGGCGCATCTAATTAATAGCTATTGGTCACTGATTTTACCTACCGCAGCCAATGGTTTTGGCATTTTTCTGATGCGTCAATATTTTGCCAGTATCCCCCAGGAACTAGAAGAAGCTGCTGCCCTAGATGGTGCTAACCGTCTCCAGATCCTCACTCAGATTATGTTACCTCTAGCTCGCCCTGCGATCGTTACTCTCTTTCTTTTCACCTTTATTGGCGAATGGAATGATTTATTTAAACCCCTGGTATTTACTACCCGTCCCGAATTACGCACTGTGCAGCTTGCATTATCGGAGTTTCAAGAGCAGTTTACTAGTGATTGGTCGTTATTAATGGCTGCGGTAGTGATTGCTACTGTCCCGATCTTAATTTTGTTTTTAATTGGTCAGAAACAATTTATTCAGGGTATCGGTTCTACAGGAATTAAGAATTAAAATCATTTCCAGAATAGCTCGTGGCTCATTCTAGAGCAGGCGATCTCTAGAATTGATACTTCTTCGTTAAACTTAATTGACAGCCCCACAATATTTATGGAAGGCGTATGGAAAGGCAGAGGATCACAGCACTACAAAATAGCTTCAGTTCTAGGCTCGATACGTTAAATCATCTTCTAGATATAGTAGAGAGTCATTTTGCCGATGACACTGAGTTCCTGTTGCAGCGACGTATAGCGCCCGACATGCTTCCTTTCGGGACACAAATAGCATTTACCTGTAACCAACCTCGTAACTTCGCATTATGGTGCTTAGGGCAATTAGACAACAACTTGAATCCTGATGTTGGCTCTTTAGCGGAGGCTCGTGGTCATATTGCATCGACTAAAGATCTTTTAAAAAGTATCAATATTGCGGACACTAAGCTTGCAGAAATCAAGCGAATCGACTTTGGGCAGGGGCTATACACAGAATTATCTGGATTCTCCTACGTCGATGACTTTCTGATGCCAAATTTTTATTTCCATCTGACCACTGCATATGACATCTTGCGTATGGCAGAAGCACCAATCGGCAAGCGTGATTTTATGTTACATCTAGTACCCTTAATCAAACATCAAGGTGATGGCTAGCATTGAACAGGCAATTTGAACCTTCATTAAATTGTAGTAGCGTGTCTAAGCTAAAATAATGGGTTCATTTGAGTAGCGCGAGGCACACCCCACACTACCGATTTTGATTATTTCAACCCAACAAATTAAAGTGGATGCGCTAGCAGGTTGGGTTTCATTCCTCAACCCAACGATTAAAAGATTTTGTTGGGTTTCACGCTTGGCTCTACCCAACCTACCAAGTCTCTTCTTATTTTTGAGAAATGGTATAAGCAAAAGCGTGAAAAGCGATCGCAAATTAAGGACTATATATCCCAGTTTCCAAATACAGACTATATTTCACGCCATATATTTAAGATTTACACACTCGCCCCCTAAATCCCTCAAGCATGGGGGACTTTGAATTCTTTTCCCCCCAGAATTGGGGGGCGAGGGGGGGCTAAATTTATTGAACTGCGTAAGTCCTAATATTTTTATGATATTTTTTCATCTGCTCAATAACGCTTACTGTCTCCACGGTGACAGTACAAACGCGCTGAAGTAGATCAATCACTTGTTCTTTGTAGTCAGCAAAGCGATAGGTATTAAATTTTTCAGTGATTGTTTGATCTTTAGGTTTCTTTTCCTTTTCCCTTTTCCCAATCTTCACAATTCAATGAGCGCGTAACGTTAATTATTATTAGGATTGAAATCTTCAATCAAAAATTTCAAGCGGACAATTTGCTCTCCATCTTCATCTAGAGGCACTTCGATAATCTCCCCTGTTAGGGATTCAAGACAGGTTAAAAGCGATCGCAAATGAGGATTAGAAGCTCCTGTTTCCACATACAGGCGATCCGCAACATTACTGATGCGTTTCCAAGTCGTATAAAGTTTCCCGACGGTTTGCTCAAGGGTAGTGGCTTGCTTAACTAAATCCGCCGCCGTATTGATACAGTCCAGTCTGAGGGCTTCTTCGAGAGCTAATTCCATATCCACTGCCTTATTGCGTAGAGTTTGTACCTGGGCAGCAGCATCGAGATATTTAGCGAGGTTTTTCGCTTCAGTGGTCATCATTTTGACCGTATCAATATCAGGACTTTCAGCAATTTCCCGTTTGATTTCAATTAAATGAGACTCAGGTAACTTTTCCATTTCGCGGACTAAGGGAGCAAGATGTCGTGTGGGTAAGATCCCCGCTGATGCCTTTTCCTTAACCTCATCGGGGAGCAAGTCCGAACTCATGGCAGTCCATTCATCAGAAAGTTGCTTCACTTCTCGACGGGTAATGCGATCGCCTTTTTGAGCAGCCTCACTGACAAGTTGTTGAATTTCTGGTGCAGATTTAGCAGTTTCCACAAATGCCCGCTTACTAAAGTTATTAATATTTTCCGCATCTAACATCCCATCTGCCAGGAGAGTATCCGCACTATTTGCCAATTGAATTAAAGCATAAGCCTGAGATTTAGTAATCTCACGATCTTTTAACCAGTTCAGAAACCCTGCTCCTCTGCCTTCGCCACCTTTCTTTTCCCTGTCTCGAATTGAGCGTAATACTCTCCCGCGCCAAATGTCTGTTTGGAGATCAAAGCGATCGCATATTTGCCAAATCGTATCTAATTGACTGCGGAAATCCACTTCCAAAATTCCTTCATCTTCAGGATCGGGCAACTGAAAATTAAAATCTGCGGGAATTTCTAATGCAGCAACGATTTCCTCGTTAGATACTCCATTTCCATTGGCTAGGGTAACTTCACTCATGCGGGGCTTAAATTTACTAGTAAAAGATTTGTCTATGAAGGCTAATAGCTGTCAGCTACATTCTCTCACTCCTTGGGATTAGCTTTTGACTTAATGTCTCGTTTAATAATCCCATAGCTTTGACAATATACTGAGAATTGATCTTCGTTTTAAATTAAGTTTATGATTAATTGAATCGCCAAGAGATAAAGCTATGTTGATCAATGCTAAACTACCGTTTGACCTAAATCGTCTTAGTCAAGAAGACCAAACCTTGAGTTTAGCAGGAATGAGTTGGGCTGATTATGAAAAATTTGATGATCCAGAATATCCAGGTTATCGAGTTTCATATTTTAATGGGGTAATTACTTTAGTGTCTCCCAGCCAAAATCATGAAGTCATAGCCGAGGTAATTAACTACCTGATAGTTGCCTATTGTAAGAAAATCAACTTATCTTACTATCCTATGGGTTCGACTAGATTGACTAACAAGCCTTTAGCGGGAAAAGAGCCAGATGTTAGTTTTTCCTTTGGCTCTAAAAAAAGT
>JBEANW010000502.1:0-2959 GCA_041165225.1 Cyanobacteriota bacterium
GGAAAACGGTGGGCAATATAATTCATATTTTGCTTATGGGTAGCCACCAACATCTGCTCCATACCCATACTGATCCAGGTCGCTAAACCGCCCAACCCTAACGCTGTCATCGTGGCAATACCAACAGTCAATCTTACTTTTAAGGAAGCCGTATCAAAGAATTTTGGCACTGAGAATCGAAAGATAGCAAATAAATGGGGGAAGGGGGAAGGGGGAAAGGGTAAAGAGATCTATTTTCAGATCATGACAAGGTATTCTGAGAAAATGATGAAAGAACGATAATAAATTACTCCTTAAGTATTCGCTCAGAATTAATTACCTAGTTAAGATCGGGGAAAGGGGAAAAGAGTAAGTCAAGTGTGTAATTAATGAGGACGCGATTTCTGAGGCGCACGGAAGCCCGAATGCATTCGGGCTGTCCGCCGTCGCCCGTTGGGTTGCCTCAGAAATTAAAGTCGTCCGTTTTGTTTAGGCACTTATCCCTTATTGATTAACGAAACGATTTGCTGAATAAAGGCTTCATGATCCACCACTGGTTTAGAGATATAGCCATCAGCACCACTCTGTTTCAGAAAATTTTCGCGATCGCCTTCCATAGCATGAGCCGTGACTAAGATTACTGGTAAATTAGCCGTTTGGTCATCCGCCTTGAGCATTTGGGTGATTTTGATTCCATCTACTGGCTTACCCTGATAAGAACTATTCGCCAGAGCAACATCCATCAGAATTGCGTCTATTGTTCCAGACTGAGCATACTGCAAGACTTCTTCGACAATTTCTGTCCCCTTGACTTGCAAGCCGCCTCTCTTTGTTAGTATTTTGGAAAAAACACGCAAATTGATGGGATCATCTTCTACAATCAAAACCGTTGTCATGGATGTTCCTCGGAAAGTCTGGTGGGATTAGGGAAACTTAACATTAAAAATGACGAGGATAAAAACTGCTTAGATAAGATCAGCTAGGTAAGTTTAGATCAACTTTTATTTATTGTGACTTAAAAAGACGAGATCGCAAAGTTCAACTAAACACAATCAAAGCCCAATCGCGCTATATTTTAAAATCTTTATGATTCTTGTTGACTCTTTTTAACTCAGACTCAGTTCTTGGCATCTTCCCCCGTAACTTTGGAGACTTTTGAATGGCACAGCAGCTTAATTTACTAGGAAATGGTCAGATTATTCCTACCCCTCTACATCAGGAGATGGAGCGGTCATATCTGGAATATGCCATGAGCGTCATTGTGGGTCGAGCCTTACCTGACGTGCGGGATGGATTAAAACCTGTACATCGGCGTATTCTCTATGCGATGTATGAATTAGGACTGACCCCAGATCGTCCCTATCGTAAGTGCGCTCGTGTGGTGGGGGATGTTTTAGGTAAATACCATCCTCATGGTGATCAGTCGGTGTACGATGCTCTAGTGCGTTTGGTGCAGAGTTTTTCTACCCGCTACCCCCTGTTAGATGGTCATGGAAACTTTGGTTCGGTAGATAATGATCCCCCCGCAGCCATGCGTTATACCGAAACCAGATTGGCTCCTATAGCTTATGAGGCAATGTTGACGGAGATTGGGGAATCGACGGTAAACTTTAGCGATAATTTTGATAGCTCTCAAACCGAACCCGTTGTCTTACCTGTTCAGTTGCCAATTCTGCTCCTCAATGGCTGTTCGGGGATTGCCGTGGGCATGGCTACTAATATTCCCCCCCATAATCTGGGGGAGGTGGTAGATGGTTTAGTGGCGCTGATCGATCGCCCCACCATAACCGATGAAAAACTCTGGAAGCTTGTCCCAGGGCCAGATTTTCCCACAGGGGGGGAGATTGTCGAGATTCAGGGCATCCAGGATGCTTATCGCACGGGCAGGGGCATCATTAAGATGCGGGGGATTGCTCAAATTGAAAAGATTGCCACAGGTAAAAAACGCCGTAAAGAAAAGAAAGCGCTAATTATTACCGAACTTCCCTATCAAGTAAATAAGGCGGGCTGGATTGAAAAAGTTGCTGCGTTAGTCAACCAGGGCAGAATAGAAGGCATCTCAGATATTCGGGATGAAAGCGATCGCAGTGGGATGCGCGTGGTAATTGAACTCAAGAAAGATACCACCCCAAACAAGGTATTACATCAGCTGTATCGTCAGACGGCATTGCAAAGCAATTTTGGGACAATTATGCTGGCATTGGTGGATAATAAGCCAATTCAGCTACCTTTGCGGGGCATCCTGGAAGAATTCCTCAAATTCCGTGAAGATACCCTCAGAAGACAATATAGTCACGAATTAGAGGAGGCTAACCAAAGACTTCATCTGGTAGAAGGATTATTACTAGCATTAAATCAAATTGATGCGGTGATCGAAATCCTCCGCCACGCTCCTGACGGGACTACGGCTAAGTTGCGACTCCAGGACGAACTGGACTTATCTCCTGTCCAGGGAGATTCCATTTTGGCAATGCCAATGCGTCGTCTAACGGGTTTAGAGCGACAAAAACTAGAAACAGAATCAACTGATCTTCAAGAACGAATCACGGGGTTAAATAATGTCTTAGGCGATCGCCAAGAACTATTAAAATCCCTCAAAAAAGAATTACGCTCCCTAAAACGCAAATTTAATGATGAGCGTCGGACTCGCATTATTAACGTAGTGGTAAGCGAAGATCTACCTAGTACGCCGATTCAGCAAAAATCCCAGGAGCAGCAACCCACTCCTCGAAAAGCTAAAACTCAAACTCAAGATCCAGATCCAGCCTTAATCGTCTCGCCAACTCTCACTTTTGAACGCTCCCCTGAAGCCAATTTAAAAGTAACCAGTTCTGGCTGTATTTACTGGTCAAATCCTGACTCCGAAGAAACTGCCCATCCAGCGATTCCCCAACAGGGTCAAGATTTTCTCCTCCATCAAGAACGTATTGGCGATCGCGATCAGTTAATTGTCGTTACCGATAGTGGCAAAGCTTATCCT
>JBEANW010000503.1:0-3402 GCA_041165225.1 Cyanobacteriota bacterium
TGCATTGGGGGTGGTTCAAACACCATACTCTAGTCGGTACTTGGAATACTCCTCATATCTTAAATAAAATTAAGCCAGGGCAATTACCATCGTTATTTTTTCCCTCTAATTTTATTCAGCAAGGTTTACTTGATGTTCCAGTCTATCTAGCTTCAGTGGTATCCCATCAGACAAATTGCTGGCAAGATTATGACCAATTAAACTTGATTAGTTTACAAGACATCCAGCTAACTAATCTCTACTCCACCATCGGGATTGATCGCGCTTTAGCCACCTGGGGAGCGATCTCCACCTATCATCAAGCCTGCCTCGTGATTGATGGGGGAACAGCCTTAACCTTTACGGGGGTGGATCAACAGGGAAAACTCATTGGTGGGGCAATTCTACCTGGTTTGCGATCGCAACTACTCACCCTCAAGGAAAAAACTGCTGCCTTACCTGAAGTCAAACTTCCTGATAGCCTCCCCCCTCGCTGGGCGTTAAATACTGATACGGCGATCTCTAGTGGGATTTTATATATGGCGATCGCTGGGGTGCATAGTTATATCGTTGACTGGCTGAAGCATTTTTCCGACAGCGAAATTATTTTTACTGGGGGTGACGGTGAATTACTCTGGCGGTTTTTACAGCAGCAATTTCCCGATCTGGCAACTCAAGCGACAGTTGACTTGGATCTAGTCTTTAAGGGAATCAGGTTGGTGTACGAACAGCAAGATAAAAAGTATAAGCTCTCATGATCTTTTGCCAAAAGTCAGCAATTTTCTCCGAAGAACGTTACGATCTTTTATTAACAAGAATAAAGTTTTGTAACCGAACGTGACTGCAACTCAACCATTCAACCTTTATACTACCCCTGGTAGCTGGCATTCCCTCAAACCTATGTGGTCAGGGGACAAAGAAAGTATCCAAGCAGGGCTACCCCACCAACAGCTATCCCCTACCTGGCAAATTCTCTTATTAGGGGATGGTTCCCCAACCCATCTGTTGCAGTTACTCACAGGAGAAAAAACCGAGGTAGACGTAATTGATATGTCATTAATCGGCACCAAAGATGATGGTGCGCCAGAAGAGATTGAAGTCATTCCTGAGCCTCGACTACGGAGACAGGTTTGGCTGCGTACTGCATCAGGCCAAAGATTAGCTTATGCTGCCTCTTGGTGGAATGCTTGTAACGTCGATGATTATCTTCAGAATCGTTCCTTGCCTGTGTGGCGGAGTCTTACTGATTTACACACAGAACTATATCGAGATGTGCGAGGAGTTTACTATGGTCATTGTCCCGAACTCGAAACCGCATTTGGTCAAAAAGCACCATTTTGGGGTCGTCATTACCTTTTTTGGCACAATCGCCAACCTCTAACCCTAATATATGAGGTCTTTTCTCCCTATTTAGAGAAATATCTAGGGGAGATGTAGGAAAAAAACCAAACAAATAAATCTAAAGTCTTTGTTAGTTCTTCACGGAATTATGACATCTGACTCTATACTTTTGGCAAAGCGCAACAATACAAATAATTTAATTTTGTTGTCCTTTTGAGATAAATTTTAGAGGAATTGGAATTATGGGTTTTCTAGGAAAACTATTCGGTAAAAAAGAAGAAGAAAAAGCCAAAGGTGCAGGAAAAGTAGCCGTAGCAGCAGCATCAAAAGACAACGGCATTGCTCCTGAAAAAGTTGGTTTAGATGGTCAGTTTGATGAAAGCGGTCTAGCTAAACGTGTGGCTCAAGCACTAGACGAAGCAGGTATTTCCGATAGCGTTGGTCTATGGGTTGCTCAAACAGGCAGTACTGTAGTCTTAAAATACAATCCTGATGCTGAGGGTGTTCTAGCTCAAGCAGAACAAGTGGCTAAAGGTGTTGAAGGCGCTACCGCAGTAAGCACAGTGGCTAATAGCTAGTTATTCTAAACTTGTTATAAACAATTTAAAGAGAAAAGGACTACGATGTTGTTATGTGTAGTCCTTTTTTTATGAATAATGTCGGGCGAAAACTCATGTGTCTTGTACCTTGAGATGAAGCCCGACCAATAAAAAACATCCAAAGGATACAACAATTGTTAGATGTTAGAATTTTGCTTTTGCACTATAATCTTATCATAAATCAAAGTTCACAATAAATGCTTAGAGTAGTTAAAGTTAGAATCTATCCAACCAAACAGCAGAAAGTATCATTAGCGCAAGCTTTTGGTACGACTCGTTGGGTTTGGAATCATTTTCTAGCTCTGACAAACCAGACATACAAAGAAACAGGTAAAGGTATTGCTAAATACGACATGATTAAGCAATTGCCATTGCTCAAAAAACAGGAAGAAACAGAATGGCTAAAACAAACTTATTCCCAGTCTCTTCAGTCTGTATGTCTAAATTTAAGTAGAGCATTTGTTAATTTCTTTGAGAAACGAGCCAGATACCCTAGATTTAAATCCAGGCATGGTAAGCAATCTCTAATTTATCCTCAGAACGTCAAACTAGCCGACAACAACATCTATTTCCCAAAACTAGATTGGATAAATGCAGTAATACATCGACCAATTGGATCAATTGAAGGCAGTATCAGGACAGTAACTATAACCAAAAACTGTGCAGAACAATATTATGCTTCTGTCATGTTTGAGGATGGAAAAGAAAAAGCCTTACCTGATGCTCAAGGTAAAGCAGTAGGCATAGATTTAGGTTTATCTCACTTTTGTATTACATCAGACTCTCAAAAGTTTGATAACCCAAGATGGTTTAAAAAGCACGAACGTAATCTTAAAACCAAGCAACAACAGTTATCAAGAAAGCAAAAAGGTAGTAACAACAGAAACAAATCTAGACTTAAAGTAGCCAAGATACATAACAAAATTACCAGTTGCAGAGAGGATTTCCATCATCAGCTATCGCGAAGGATAGTTAACGAGAATCAAGTTTTGATTTTGGAGAATTTGGCAATCAAGAACATGGTCAAAAATCACTGTTTAGCTAAGGCTATTAGCCAAGTTGGATGGGGTCAATTTTGTACCATGCTCAAGTATAAAGCCGAGATTGAAGGGAAAATATATTTAGAAGTAGATCGATTTTTTCCCTCAAGCAAAACCTGTAATGTCTGTCTAAATCAAGTAAGTAGCTTGCCTCTATTGGTTAGAACTTGGACTTGTAATAGCTGCAATACCTATCATGACAGGGATATTAACGCAGCAATTTCCCTTAGAGATGAAGGTCTTCGATTACTGACCTGCGGAACGCGGGATAAAGCCTATTGTCCAGATGTCAGACCGAGTAGTGGAGGACGAAAGAAGTCTACTACAAGGCAATCTGCTGGATAGGAAGCTGCGTGGGCTTGTCCCCGCAGTAGTTCACTTTCTTACTTGATTTTTACAAATAATTAATTGGCATTAGCATCAGTCCCTGTAGTGTCAGTCCC
>JBEANW010000504.1:0-3130 GCA_041165225.1 Cyanobacteriota bacterium
CTATGTCAGTAATTGTTACTCCCTTATCATCAAAAATCTTTTTCTCCATACTGAACACTCGATAACCATTGCTCAATAATTGCGTAGCAACATCAGCCATTAATTTGTCTTCTTTCTTGCCCGTAGCATTTAAAGCATCTATTTTGTCTTTAACTTCTTTTGAAGGGACTACTGGTGTTGCCGCTTGTAGTGCTTTAGCTTCGAGTGATCGTGTTGGAAATTCAGAGTTTTTTGCTATTGCCAGTGGTTGAGCAAAAAGGAAAGAAACTAGACACAAAAATGAAAGTTTTGCAGTGAGACTTATACGCATGACAGAACCTGTAAATATGCATAGTATTATAGATGTTAATACCTTGTCGATGCAAAAGTGCTTGTAGTCCTTATTCAGAGCAACTTTCAGTAACCACTTCAGACTTATAACCATTCCCACAAAAAGGACAAAACCGATGCTTCAGAGAAGTCACCATCTCCTGACAATGAACGCATCGATCGCGTAAAGCCGAACCACAAAGAAAACAATGCTTAGCCCGCGCCTCCATCCACAGCGGCTCCGGCGGCTTACCCGGAGTCCAACAAGGCGCACAAAACTTCAACTGAGCCACCGCCACGATCGGCACCCCCCGACAAACCGCCTCCAAATAATCCACCGGCACCTGCAAAGCAGTAGCCAAGCCACTCTTACTATGAGAACTCAGCTTGGTAGTCATCCCCCGCTCAATTTTGCCCAAGCTCTGCATATGAACCCCGGCGATCGCCGCCAGCTCCTTTTGGTTAAAACCGAGGGATAGCCGCATCCGTTTCACATAATCACCCAAGGACTCACCGGCACTAGGCGATTTACTGCTCTGTAAAATACTCACAAAAAGGTGTCTTTAAAGCTTACTTATAGAGCAATATACTATCAACAATAAACGCCATAACTAGCTAATCCCTTGTCTACCCCCCTAGCCACCGTCGCCACCAAATTTCTAGAGCGCCCAGGACTCGCCCGCAGCACCATTCAATCTTACGAAGTGTGCTTAATGCCCCTGTTAAAAGAATATGGCCGGTTCCCGATCGAAGTCCTGGACCGATCGACCCTCACCGAATATCTCAACGGCTTATCCCAGCTAGCTTATACCACCCACCATCGACACCAGGCCATTATCCAAGCCCTGTTTAACTTCGCTCTCGAACAAGGCCACATCAAAGCCAACCCGATCGCCCGTCTCAAACGACGTAAACCAGACTCAGACAAAGGCGAACACCTTACAGACCAAATCATTCGCTACCTCACCCCAGACCAAATCACCAAACTTTACCAAGCAGTCGATCGCTTTGCTTGCGCCAAAGGCAATCAACACAACCGCATGAAGGCGATCGTCTCATTACTCCATCGCAGTGGAGCCAGAATCGCCGAAATCCTTTCCCTGGACTTAGCCGACATCAACCGCTCAGAGCGCAAGTTTCAGGTCATTGGCAAAGGCAATAAAATCCGCTGGTGCTTCTACAGCGAAGATGCCGCCAGCGCCTTAGAGCAATACATCAAGTCCTCTCGCCACTCTGAATCACCGGCTCTATTTACCGCCCGTAAACCAATCAGCGAGGCTGTTACCCGTCTAAGTTACCGAACTACCCATAAAGACTGGAAAAACCTGATTGAAAATGAACCCGAGCTGCAAGGAATCAGGATGCACGATCTCCGCCATACCTTTGCTACCGAGCGAGTGGGCTTAATGGGCATCGAGGAATTACGGGCTTTGATGGGGCATACCGATATTCAAACTACGCTGCGCTACCAAAAAATTACTTCTGAACGTGCGGAGTCGATCGCTCAAAAAGCCTTCAGTCAACTGTTATGAGTCCTAAGCAAAGAGGTATAGGCTGTACCGCAGCAGTTTGCATTATTTGTAAACTAGAACACATTTTAAGTTTCCACCCTCATGTAAAGCGAGATAGTAAAATAGCAAACTATATAAAACTATGCATAAAATAACTAAAGCCGTACTTACCCTAATTTTTTTATTGGCTGCTTTACTAAATTCACCTCGCCCTGCTTCCACAGCTAGCAAGGAATCTAAATCCGTCTTTAACAATCTAACTTCAAATAACTTATTAGCTTTGTTTGGATTGACAAATAAGGAAGCCAGAGATGCTGCAACCATTTTGGGGTACGAAGAAGTTAAAGGTCAATTTTCAAGTAAGCAGTTGGTTTTTAAGCACAAGAAAAAAAACTTATATATTTCAGCAGATATAGATGGTCATAATGGTGGGGTTTGGAAAATGGCTGATTCTGTAGCAAATCTTGGTAGCAAGAACACCAGGCTTGGAACTTTTGATGCAAGCTTAAACAAAATTGGAGATTAGTATTTATGTTCAGCTATAGAGTTACCAAATATAATCCAGCTCTACGTAATTCAAAAGGAGCCTACCAAAAAGATGAATGGATTAGCTTTTCAGATATTGGCAAAACATTTGAAGGAGTTGAATTATCGACTAATGAGTATCTTAGCACTGAAGCCCTTTATATAGCTGCAATTCAGAGCTTTATGAATGTCATGAATCTAAGCTCATTAAATGTTTTTCACTTAGAAAAAGAACGATATTCTTTAACAAAACATGACCAAAAGCATCAAGATTTATATCCAGAGACAATGATTTCAATTGTTGAATCTATTCAGAATGGCAATACTCTTGAAAGTGCTGAATTAGAAAATTTTTGTAAGCTTTGCCTAAGAAGTCAGATCTGGGGGGTGTTGGAGTCATCTTCCAAAATGTTTGTTCATTTTGGTTATGACTACTACATGTATATTGGAGCTGCTGAAATTTCCGAAGAAGTAATTGAGCAAATAAGAAACTCGGGCTTATTTGTAGAGCTATTTGAGTCACCGTATCTTCAGTCATTAAATTCACCAGATTAAATTACTTATAACAAAACCATTTGTTACTGAATTAGTCTAGCTTGCGAACATGAGCAAATCCCTGCTCTTCTGCTTTTTTGTACCAAAATATAGCTTTCTCTCTGTCAGGAGAAATATTATCTTCACCAGCGAAAAATATTTCTCCCAAATTATTAGAAGCAACGCTATACCCCTGGCTAGCAGATTTTTCATACCATTGAATAGATGCTAAGATGTTTTTTTCCACACCA
>JBEANW010000505.1:0-5198 GCA_041165225.1 Cyanobacteriota bacterium
TTTAAACAGACGATTCTTGCTGTTGATAGAGATAACAATAGCGACCTTTGAGAGCCATCAATTCTTCGTGAGTACCCCGCTCAACAATTGAACCTGCGTCCATCATCACAATGGTGTCGGCATTTTTAATTGTGCCTAAACGGTGGGTGATAAAGAATACAGTACGTCCTTTGAGAGCTTCTTTGAGATTGCGCGATACTTCCTGTTCCGTGGCAAAGTCCAGGGCGCTAGTCGCCTCATCCAGCACCATCATCGCTGGTGATTGCAGAATAGTACGAGCGATCGCAATTCGTTGTCTTTGCCCCCCAGAAAGGGATGATCCTCTTTCTCCTACCCTCGTATTGTAGCCATTTGGGAGGGTCATAATAAATTCGTGAGCGGCGGCAATTTGGGCAGCAGCGATGATTTCTTCGGTGGTAGCATCAGGATTGGTTAAGGCGATGTTTTCTAAAATCGACCCTTCAAATAGCAACGTTTCTTGGGGTACTACACCAATCTGACGACGGAGAGAATATAGCTCAACACGGTTAATATCATAACCATCCACCAGAATCCGACCCCCTTCAGGTTCATAGAGTCGAGATAACAATTTAGTTACCGTACTCTTGCCAGCACCACTTTCTCCGACAATGGCAACAAAAGTACCAGGGTCGAATTCGGTGGTCACATTTTTCAGTTGTAATGGGCCAGTGGTTTTGAAACGGAAGGAGAGGTTATCATACTTGACCCGACCTTTAATGGCAGGCATCGGAATGTTATTGCGATCCTCCTCCCCTTCTTCGGGATAATCCACGATATCAGCTAGACGTTCTAAGGAGAGAGCCGTCTCTTGGAAATTCTGCCACAGGGTTGCCAGACGCATCACAGGAGTAGTGACATAACCAGCGATAATTCTAAAGGCGATTAATTGCCCCAGAGTGAGTTTTCCTTCAAGGACTAAATAAGCCCCCATCCCCAGGATAATGACTCGCGAAACTTTATTTAAAAAGTCACTGGCAGATTTAGCGAGAGTAGAAGTAATGACCGTTTTAAATCCAGTAGAAATATAGCGGGCATAACGTTCTTGCCATTTCCAACGCGATCGCAATTCAATATTTTGTGCCTTGACGGTTTGAATTCCTGTGAGAATCTCCACCAAATAGGACTGAGTTTCGGCGTTGCGTTCAGCTTTAACTCGCAGCTCTTTCCGAATTGTGGGGGAGAACATGAGAGTCAAGCCAATAAATACAGGAATAATTGCCAGGGACATCGCCGTTAAGATGGGACTATAAGCCAGCATTACCAGCACATATAATACCGAGAAGACGCAATCTAGAACCACCGTTAAGGCAGTTCCTGTTAAAAATTGCCGAATCTTTTCTAGTTCATTCACCCGCGTGGAAACTTCTCCCACAGGTCGCTTTTCAAAATAGCGCAGAGGCAATCTGAGCAAATGATCGATAATCTCTGAACCCAGACTTAAATCGATGCGATTAGTGGTATCGACAAATAGGTAAGTACGGAGAGTCGTCAAGAGTGCTTCAAAAATATTGATGACAATCAAAAAACCCACGAGCCACCAGAGAGTATCGGGGCTATTTTGGCTGATTACCTTATCAATGATCACCTGAATCATTAGGGGATTAGCCAGTTGGAATAGCTGCACAAAGAACGAGGCAATAAAAACTTCGATTAAGACCCGCTTGTATTTTTTCAGAGCAGGATAAAACCAATTTAAGCCAAATTTTTCTTGGGGGGTGTCCTTAGTTTTCTTCAGTAACAGCACTTCTCCGCCATCACCCCAGCTTTCAATAAAATCTTCGGGTTTATAACGACGGACTCCCAATTCAGGGACGGCAATTACTAATTCCTTTTCATTTAGCTCATAAATGACCGCAAGGCTATCTTGCCAACTAACTAAACAGGGCCCTTCTAAACGGGTAATCGATTGGGCGGGGATATTAACTAGCTGGGGACTCAGCCCCATTAATTCCGAAATACCGCCACATAGAGGTAGTGAAAGAGTAGGCGATCGCTCAAGCTGTTCTTTTAACACCCGCTTAATTACTTCTTTGCGGAAAGGCATCCCAAAATATTTGCTCAACATTTGGAAACAGGCTACTCCCACTTCCAAAGTGGTCTTCCCGCGATAAAAAGGATAGTCTTTCTTCTCTGCCTCGGGAACGTCTTCGTCTCCCTGGAAAGCATAACCTTCTCCCAAGCCATCGGAATCATCGAAATCGCCATCTTCCAAATCTAGACGAGGTACGATATCGAGATCACCCTGCAATAGATCATCAAAAACAGTAGACTCTTGATCTTCTGTACCTGCTCCAAACCAATGGGATTTGGGAATCGAGATCAGACGCGCTGGTTGATTTCCACTTACATTAACCGTCTGAAGATCCCTCGTTAATTCCAAGCGATCGCCGACAACAAACTCATTCACCGACCCACCACTGACTAACCAGACCAAACTAGGATCTCTTAAGGGCTGGGCGGCATCATCTCTCAACTGATGTTCCCCAGGGGCAAGATAATATACCTGGGCGACTTCGGTTATTTTAGTGGCTAATTCCGCTAGTTCCCAATCTCCCTGAGCCTGTTTTTCTAACTGAATACCTAACAGGTCGAACACTTCGACTTTGGCAGGCTTCAGCCGATACTCTTCTGCCAACTGCGGATACTTGTCGAGCAACTTTAAAAAGTAATCATTGTCTAGGGCAAGACAAATTACCTCCGTACTTGCCATTGCTGTTTCACAAGGCATGCCCCGTGCTAGATTGACCCAGCCAATAATTTGTCCTGGTTTGAGCTTATCTAAAGTGGTGGGCATTTTGGTGCGCGGGTCGTAACCCAGGAGCCTGACTTCCCCTTCAGAGATAATTGCCACCTGTCCCTGCATTTTTTCCCGCATAATCATCACCTTACCTACTCCAAACCGCAACGGCTTCAAGTTGGGAGCGATTTCAGCGATCGCCTGGGGAGGGAGTTGATTAAATTGGGGGACGAGGGAAAGAAACTGCTCGACAATCTTGGTGGTATTGGTGGTGTTGGTATTAGTATTGGTCATGGGTTAGAAGAGCTTTAAGAGGTTACGGGGCTAGATAAGAACGATACTTTTTGCTGAGTTGATTCACTTAGCCAGCGATTGAACAGTTCATCCAACATTCTTTGTCGCATCGGCTGATCGAGTTTAGCCGAAATATAATTTTCTAACCGCACAATGACAATCCATTCTCCGACACGAGTCGGAGGAACTAATTGACCAGGTTGACAAGTAGCCAGAATTTGAGCAATTTTCGGATGGGGAGCATTAATTTCCACTGGGCCAATTAGCCCTCCAGTTTGTGCCTCTGTCCCCTGGGAATATTCCATAGCCAGGGCGCTAAAGGCATTTTGATCGTCTTTAATACGGAAAAATAGTTCCTGAGCTACTTCTGGCTTTTCGACGCGAATTAGAGAATAAACCACACGGTCTAGTTGAGACTTGCGCTTAATAAAATAAGCATCCACCTGATCGTTCCAAGTTTCCAGCTTATATTTGTCGATTCTCAATTTTTTAGTAACGAGGTTTTGTAATTGCTCGCGGTTCATGCCCTGCTTGTTTAACCACCCCTGGATCTGTTCTTCCGACTCTAGTTGGTTTTGTTGACAGAATTGATTAAAGGTGGCGGTATTTTCTTCCTCACTACATTTGATTCCGGCGATCGCTTTATCCGTCAGAATCTCTTGGGCAAGCTTGGGTAAGAGTTGGTACTGGGTCAGCAGCGGAACGAGATCTTCTGCTGTATAGACTTGGTTATCTACTTCTAAAACTACACTCATATTTTTTGAGTTATGGATGACGATAGGCTAATAAATACAGATAATTACAACTGATTACAATTAATTTTATGATGATCGACTTAAATCACAACTTCACGCCGTAATTTTATGACTTAAAGGTGCAGAATCTAGCTCAGTTCAAGTTCTCCCCTTAATTTGGCTATCCTAATTTAACCTAGTTTGCCTTGAATGACACATCCCACTGGTTTTTAAGCTTTTTACTCTTCTCTTCAAATCCGAACTAGCAAAGCGATCGCATAAGCACAGATACCTTCTTCTCTCCCCACAGGGCCGAGCTTTTCGTTGGTTGTTGCCTTGATACTGACTTGATCCAGGTCTATAGCCATCGCTTTTGCCAGAGAGGAGCGCATCGATTTGAGGTGGGGTTTGAGCTTCGGCTGTTCCGCGACGATCGTAGAGTCGATGTTGCCAATGAGCCATCCCTGAGCTTGAATGATCGATAAAACCTGTGCTAGCAGCATAATACTATCTGCCCCTTCCCATTTCGGGTCGCTAGGGGGAAAATAGTGTCCAATATCCCCCAAACCCAACGCACCTAAAAGCGCGTCCATGATCGCGTGAGTTAAGACATCAGCATCGCTGTGTCCGAGAAGTCCCAGTGAATGAGGAATTCTGACTCCTCCCAGAATCAGTGGTCGGTCTGGAACTAGTTGATGGATGTCATAACCATTGCCAATACGAATGTTCATTGCTTGAATGAATTATCCTAGATTAGTTTATGTATTTAATTTACTGTTGGAGTATTAAAAGTATGCTATATCGTCTGCGTGTTTTTTCTCATCTTTTTTCTCGACCAGCCATGATCGTGAGTCTGTTAACGGCTTGTGCTTCGCTAATCTGCGCTGCTCCTGCTTCCAGTCAAATCTTACCTGAAGTGTGGGGAACCATCGGTTCCGTTGATGATCTAGTTAGTTATGGTGCGGGAGCTAGGTTTGCTGGTACGGGGCTGGAAATTGGTACAGGAGAGGAAGGAGCGACAGGAGCAGATTTTCTCACCTTTATTAGTCTTCCTGTGGTTTCTCCTTATTTAGGTATCGGTTACTACACTGGAGATGAAACCATCGCCTATTCATTAGGTGTGCATCTTGGTACAGGTAATCTAGTTGTTGGGGGTGGCTATCATTCTGTGCGGGGTATTAATGGTCAATTAGGCTTTAAGTTCTAATTAACTGATGTTACGCTTTCCCCCCTTTCCCTTCTTGATGCAGTCGCTCATGGGGGAAAGCCAAGGCGCGTTTTGAGTGGGAAGCTTCCCACTCAAAAGCCGCCGTCCCAAGACCGCGCTGCATCGCTTTTCCCTTTTCCCCTTAAATCATGCAAAGCAACGGCATTAAAGACGCGACAGAATACGATCGCCTTTTCGATAAAAT
>JBEANW010000506.1:0-2812 GCA_041165225.1 Cyanobacteriota bacterium
TCCCTCCTGACCCAGGATGATTAATTTTTGCCAAGCGTCGGCTAATGCTTGAGGATCTTTTGGGGGAACAACCATCCCTGTTTCACCAATGACAGTGCGTGAATCACCTATATCAGTGGCAACACAGGGAATTTGACAAGACATTGCTTCTCCCAACACATTAGGAAAAGATTCTCCATAGGCAGAGCTGGTGGTGAAAATATCAAAGGATGTCATTACATCAGGAATATCTTGTCGTTCTCCCAAGAGGTGAACCTGATCGGCAATCCCTAACTTACCAATCTGTGCCGATAAAGCTGGATTTTGTTGATCTACGTTAGGTCCCACCAGAATAAAGTGAACTTTAGGGTCATTAGCAATGAGTATTGCTGCTCCCTCAATCAAGTTGGCATGGTCTTTCATAGGATGATAGCGAGCCACAGAACCGATTAAAATAGAGTCTTCTGGTAAACCCAAAGATGAACGCAGGTTAAATTGAGGATTAGAAGCGGGTTTATATTTAGCAAGATCGAAATTATCTCCAATAGCATCTCCATTAGTAGGATCGTAACCTAACTGGATATGTTGTTTTTGACCTTTTTCCGCCGAAAAAATTACCTTCTCTACCTTGGAAGAAAGCAGTGCCGTTAACTTAATCGTTGTAGCCAGAGGAAGTTTTTCTGCTTTAAGAGAATCTACTGAATGATGAATACTCCAAAAAACAGGGGCTTTACCCAGGGCAAGAAAATTTGCCAACTGAGCAGCAAGATTAGCGTGATACATCCACCCTTGAATTATGTCTGGCTGAATTTCTTGCAGCATTTGACGCAGCTTGAGCAAGATAATCGGATTATAAACCCCTGGCTTCATGCCTAAAGTTTTTACTGGAATATCCAGATCATGGAATCTCCCGATAAATACTCCTCCGTCAATCAAGGAAATTACCGACGGCGAATAGCGATCGCGATTAATCCGCGTCAGTAATTTATAGAGCATCATTTCCGCGCCACCAGTACCCAAAGCAGTAATTACAAATACAAGCTTGATCTTTTGATTATTAGCAGCTTTATTCGCAATACTCGTCTGATTTGAATCGAAGTTCATCTGTTTTAGCACCCCAGAAATTTATTAAGATTATTAAAAATGAAAAAAATCAAAGCAGCTTTACCCTAATATCTCATAGGAAGATTGAAATGTCTTAGGTTTCTACCTTGATTTATTGCTAATAATAGAAATCAATCTTAAATCGATTCAGAGAGTTGGTGAATTTTTGCTCCCAGTTTTTGTCTTGCTGCTTCTAAAACCGCTGGATCTAGGTTCCAATGCTCAAAATCTTGGGCAACCTCTCTTACCGTCGCCATTGCCCAATCTTGATAACCCCATTTTTTGAGAATCTCAATATATTCATAATCTTCCACTCCTTCTCGAATCCATTTAAGTCTCATTGAAGGGACAGAACCCTCAATGCCAACCTGTTTACCTGGATAAATTAATATTCCTTCCCCTGGATAATGTTCTGGCTTCTCAGAATAAGTATTGACAAAATCTACATTGTTCCAAGGATCGTCTGTCCAGCGATCAACCCGCCAATAAAGTAATCCCGTTAAACCCAAACTCTGATTAATAAAACCCTGAGCTATTCTATGGTTGATTGGTTGAAAGTCAACTTGCCAGATTGGCGAATTATCACTGGGAACAAAGCAAGTATAAAACCAAACTTCTTTTCCTCGCCTCAATACTTCAGCTATTTTTTTTCCTCCAGCAACATATCGATTAGGATTTACAACCCAGATATCTACCAAATTATATAATTCCTCCCGAGGAGCCATTACAGTCAGATGCTTAACCCCAGCTTGTTTGATATTGTAAGACCACTCCTGAAGCGAGTCCTCTAGACCTTGGCAATCATCGATTTCATCTGTAGCATAAACATACAAATTCAAGTCTAACTGATGTTTGAGACCTTCCTGACGAATTGTAGAAATCTCTGGAGCAGTTTCCATCGAGCAAGTGTGGTAGTTTGCTCCACTCCAAAACGGCAATTTAACTGAAGTCAGTCCCCATTGATCAATCAATTCCCGCTCATCTTCAGGATTAATTGTCGCTGCTGGCATTACTCGATGCTTAAGTAGCTCAATTAAAGTGTTTTTATCATGTTGCTCCCATGAAAGAAACGAAGATTGTAAAGATGGCTTTAAAGGTAGCTGAAAGTTCCAAACCGTCAGGAGAATTTTTCCCGATACTGTTCCCTGGTCACTGATAACAGTGTATGTTCCTTGATAATCATCACCAGGGGTGTCTCTAGGAACAAAAATATCTACCCAAATCGTCTGATTCTCTCTTTGCTTGAGCTTGAAGGGGATTGCATCTAATTCAGCATTAGCTAAATCAGCACCCGTCTGTGGATCGACAAACGGCATCAATCCATCAGGATACCAACCAGTTCCTGATGATTTGACTTTATTGGTCATGGGAGTCAAACTCGGATTGGTCACATTAACATAATGCTCGCGGTAGAGGGTGATATCTCCCTGGGAAATTACATGCTCTTCTAATCCTTTCAAATCCGAAATTTGGACATCAGTGACCACAGAATTATCTTGATTACCTTTAATGGCAATCTGAAAAGATTCATACTCTCCTTGAGCGGCATACAAATGAATATCTTGGGAATCTGCCACCGCATCTTGAAGATGGACTCTTTCCATGCTGCTCACAACCCATACTTGAGGTGAAGTAGAAGATGATTTTGAATATTCAGTTTTTAGAGAAACCAATAATGTAGTAAAACCAAATGCAACCAGGAACCAGAAAAAGATTTTTAAAATTGATT
>JBEANW010000507.1:0-4515 GCA_041165225.1 Cyanobacteriota bacterium
GGCTTTTGAGTGGGAAGCTTCCCACGGTCAGCTTTTGAGTAAGAATACTCTTACTCAAAACGTGACCGACTCAAAACGCGCCTTGGCTTTCCCCCATGAGCGACTGCATCAAGAAGGGAAAAGTAGTACCCCATGATTTTGAGAATTGCTATACGTAAATTATTGATTTTAAAATGCTTGCTATAAACATTACTACTTCACAGTAGTGTATTCACTTACAAGAACTACTGGCTCAAGTAATAACATCTACTCATCATAATTAGCAAGATGTTTTTGTTTGAATGCTATCTTCTTTATTAAGGCTTTAATATTTATTTTATTTATTTTCATAATCCTGATAAATTCAACAATCCTGACGACAGTAATAACAACAGTTGAAAAATGTTCCATGAGATGAGTAATAGCTGTTTCAAATGTTTCTTGAAGTATTCTTAGGTGTATTCATCTAATTTTCATCCGATCTTTATCCGATCTTTATTTGACATCTAATTATTTCAGGTGTATATGTATATATACGCTCAAAAAAATAATTATCTCAAGTATCTAAAAGCATTTTTTACAGAGCTTTGAATGAACAAATTACCTAATTAAATTGTTTGTCCAAAGCAATATAGAGTTCAAGCATAGATCAAGTTCTAATTTAAATACTTGATTTCAACTTGTATATACTATTAAATTAGTATTCATTCAAATCATTAGCTTTTAACAAATAAAGACATGAATATCTATAGTTAACCTTGTATCTAAAATGCAGGATAAACAAGGTACTTATTTGGCATTTTTGCCATAGCTTATAAATCGAGAAACATCGTAATTATGTATGCATTTTTAGCAATATTTTTATCTGTTAGCAAGATGTTTTTCTTGCTAATCACTTTAGGATTACTTTTTCTCATTACAATCTTGTTTATTGAGTGTCTTGCCTCACTTTTGCCCAGCAAAACTGATCGCAGCCATAATAAAATAGCAATTCCTCGACCGAGAATTGCTATTTTGGTTCCCGCTCATAATGAAGAATTGGGAATTGCTCAAACTTTGAAAACATTGCTACCTCAGTTAACTACCCAGGATCAACTGGTAGTAATTGCTGATAACTGTAGCGATCGCACAGCCCAGATCTGTCGTAATTTTGAGGTTACGGTACTAGAACGATTTAATCAGCAGAATAAAGGGAAAGGATATGCCTTAGATTATGGTCTACAGTTTTTGACAGCCAACCCACCCGAAGTAGTAATAGTATTTGATGCGGACTGCTCTGTTAATCCAGGCTCGGTAGACAAACTAGCTAAATTGGCAATGCTTTCAGGCCGTCCTGTGCAACCAATTAATATTTTAAGTCAACCAGCCCAAGCCAATCCTAAGAGTATCATCTCCGCCTTGGCATTCATGGTAAAAAACCTGGTGCGTCCCAGTGGATTACATACTTTAGGCTTGCCCTGCTTACTAACTATGGGTACAGCTTTTCCTTGGCTAGTTATTAGTCAAGCTCCCATAGCCACTGGCAATATCGTTGAAGATATGCAACTGGGCATTGATCTGGCGATCGCAGGTACTAGTCCCCTATTTTGTCCCGAAGCTAAGGTTACAGGAGTCTTGCCTCAAAAAGAGCAAGCTGCCAACAGCCAAAAGACTAGATGGATACACGGACACTTGCAAACTTTGCTCACTCAAGTTCCCAGATTAATTCAGGCTGCAATTACCCAAGGACGTTTGGAGTTACTGGCGATCGCGTTAGATCTTTGCGTCCCCCCCCTATCTTTACTAGTTATAGTTTGGCTAATTAATCTGATGGTGGGGATCTTAATCGGAATTTTACAGCAGGAATGGGCGATCGCTATTTTGGCTTTAATCGAAGGATTATTGATTTTTACGGCGATTATCGGCGCTTGGGCTAAATTTGCTCGTAACGATATACCTCTTAAAACTTTGCTCAGTATACCGTTCTATCTTCTTTGGAAAATTCCGATATACTTGGCTTTTTTCATCAAACCTCAACAAGCATGGGTGCGTACAGAACGAGATGCGGATGTTAACCAGTTACCTAATTTAGCTTCAATAGCTGATTTTATACTGCCGAAAACATTTGCTTTATCTTTTAAAATACGTGCAGCTAAAGAACAGGTATTTTTAGAAATTGCTAACGAAGCTGAAGCTATTCTTTTACATGTTCAATCTGGCTCTTATTATAGTTTGAATGAAGTTGGCGCATATATTTGGGCATTGATTCAAGAACCTCGAACTATTGGTGATATTTATGATCTAATCATCACCGAATATGCCGTTACTCCTGAAGCATGTCTGAGGGATCTTCTCCTGGTTTTAGAGCAGCTATCTACTAAAGAACTAATTGAAATTAGCAATGATTTTGCTGCTTAATTTACAATCTTATAACTTTTATTTTTTTGCACAATTCAAGGAAAAATATGACTTCAATTAAAAAGAAATATACTCCCCCAAAACTTCAAGAATACAAACATGTTAGCCATAACTTAGAAAGTATTAACGTTAATTCATCTCAAGGAGAGGAACAGCCAGAAACCAGAAAAATATTATCAGTTAGTAAATAATTGCTATAGTTAATCTCTTGATTTTCTTGGATTCTCAGATCATCTCTGGACTTAAGCTTGTATTCTTTTCAAGAAATTTATAGACTCTTAAAATTTTACAAGCTTTAATTTTTTTTTGATATTTAATATTTTTATTTCAATCTACAAATAAATTTGTTGAAGTAATACATTAGCTTTTTCAAAGCTTTATCTACAATCAAAAAATAATCTATACAATAAAAGTACATTTACGTTACGCAAATAATATACTATTAATATAGGCGAGACAATGCAGAAGTTAATCAGTGCGAGTGAAGAAAATTTAATTCTCCCTGTTCAACCAGAATTAAATTCAATGTCTTTTTTAAGAGTTATTAAAAGAAATATACTAGCAATTGCTGGGATTGCTGGTATAGTTACAGCGATCGCTTGGTTCGGCAATCGTAGCTTACCTACCTATGAAGGTAACTTTCAACTATTAGTTGAACCTGTTAGTTCTGAAGCAAGAACAGTTGAGCCTAGTAATCTTGTTGGTTCTAACCAAGAAGCTAATTTAAAACAATTAGAGCTAGACTATTCAACGATAGTCACTATTTTAAAAAGTCACAAAATGCTATCTTCTGTAGTAGCAAAGCTTCAAGTTAAATATCCTGAACTTACTGTAGAACAGCTAATAGAAGAATTGACAATTGAACGATTGACAGAAGAATTAGCAACCGAACGTGCTGGCTCAACTAAAGTTAATCAAACTAAAATTATCAACATAAGTTATCAGAATGAAGATTCAGAATTAGTTCAGTCAGTTTTAGAAGCAATTGCTCAAAAATATTTAGACTATTCCTTAGAAGAACGTAAATCTCGTATTGGTCAAGGAGTTGAATTTATTGAGCAACAGTTACCTGAACTATATAGTCGAGTTAATAATTTACAAGTAAACATCCAAAATTTACAAGAACAAAACCAATTAATTAATCCTGAAACCAAAGGTGAAGATTTATTAGTCCAAATTAGTTCACTTCAAGCGCAACAGGTAGCAACTCAAACTGACTTGAATAAACAGAAAGTTCTACAGAAAAGTTTGCAGCAGCAACTAAAAATTAGTCCTGAAGAAGCAATTATCATTTCAACTTTAAGTGAAGATCCTAACTATCAAGCATTGCTAGAAAAATATAAGGAAACAGAAAGTGAGCTTTCTATTGAATCTGCACGCTTTCAAACTGCTACTCCCAATATTCAAAAACTAGAAGATAAACAGCAGAACTTACTGAAGTTATTAAATAAAGAAAAACAGCGAATTTTGAGAGGGAATTCTGCGGTTGCCATGAATAATTCGCCATTACTCAACTTGCAAAATACAATTCTCTTGGGGATGACTCAGCAACTAGTTGATGCTGTGTCTCAAGTTCAGCTTTTGGAGTCACAAAATCAAACTCTGACCAAAACAATTAATCAGTATAAACAAGAAGCCCTCAAAATTCCTCAAGTATCCCGTCAATATACTAAACTTCAGCAGGAATTAACTATTGCTAATCAAACCCTGCAACAGCTTCTTACTCAGAAAGATAATTTAAGTGTTGAACTAGCTCAAAGTCAAATTCCTTGGGAAATGGTTTCAGAACCCCAACTTGTCAAGGATGCAGATGGCAATCCAGTTTTAGCCTCGGATTCTCAGAACATGTTATTAGCTGCTTTGATTGGTGGTTTGCTAGTAGGGATAACAGCGACAGCGTTTCTAGAAAAATTTCAAAATACATTCTATTCCGTTGAAGATATTGAAGACACCATTAAGTCTCCTTTATTAGAGACTATTACATGGCAGAGCATTCCTGAACAATTCTCTGTTCCTCTACTGCCATCTATGATTCAAGATGACATTCAAGATGAGAATGTTATTTTCGAGTCTTTTAAATCTCTTTATGCGAATCTTCGTCTTCGTTATAGCAATCCAGCTATTCACTCAGTCTTGGTA
>JBEANW010000508.1:0-9228 GCA_041165225.1 Cyanobacteriota bacterium
CCCCGATGCCCCTAAATGAGTACCGATCCGAATCATTTCGGGTAAGGCGCGGGTGAGTAGAGCGGCTTTGGCATTAGTTCCCAAATTCATCCCATCGCAAACTCCCGAAGCGATCGCCATGACATTTTTGAGGGTTCCCCCTAATTCGGTACCGATGGGGTCTTGATTAACATAGACACGAAATGTATCTGAGGCAAAAACTTCCTGTACCTGTTGGGCAGCGGATAAATTACTACTGGCTAATACCGTCGCTGCGGGTAAACCTTGGTCTATTTCTTTCGAGAGGTTGGGCCCTGACAGTACCACCACAGGATTATGGAGGAATATAGACTGCCAGATCTGCGAAGGGGTGCGGTTAGTTGCGGGATCTAAGCCTTTGGTCGCCGTAACAATGATTTGATCTTCGGCAAGATCCAGCGATCGCAACTTCTCCGCCGTCGTCATTACTCCCTGCATGGATACCGCCGAAACAATAATTTGGGCATCCTGAACCACCGACTTGAGAGATTTATCCCCACGATGAGACCAAAAATTTACCTGATGATGATTGCCTTGAACAATCTTGCCTAATGCCGTCCCCCAGACTCCCATGCCTAAGATCGCGACTGTATAAGATGGCTTGCTCACAACATAACTGCCTAAACAAAGTTAATTACGCATTTGACTTGCTCTTTTCCCTTTTCCCCTTTCCCTTATGCGAAGCGGTACCCTTTAGGGTTTCCCGATCTTAACCAGGTAATTAATTTTGCATAACTACTTAACTGACTATCCATATTTCAACTTACAGACCAGAATTGAAAATGCCAGCATAAAAGTGGCAAAATTAGCAACAAATACAGGAATATTTTTAGTATAAAAACCGTAGATTACCCAGAGAATCACCCCGACACAAAAAGTCAAAAACATTGACAGAGAAATATCCTTAGTGGATTTAGTCTGCCAAGTTTTAATTGCTTGAGGCAAAAAAGAAATAGTAGTCAAAATTCCAGCCACAAGACCCACATAAGTCATCAGTTCCATAAGACAATTTATAAAGCGATCGCAATAGATGGTAGCTGCATAGATATTCTATCTTAAGCGAGTCAACCTGATATTAATGGTGGGAGCAGCTCAAAATTTGCTAAACTGAAAAATCTAGTTTTAGTTCTTTAGTACTATAAAAATTAAGTTCATGGCTCTTAATGTAGTTAATTTAGTAGGTCGTGCTGGCGCTAACCCAGAGGTAAAATATTTTGATTCTGGTTCAGTGAAATGTACTCTGCCCTTAGCAGTAGATCGCCGTAGTCGGAATAACGATCAGCCAGATTGGTTTAACCTAGAAATTTGGGGCAAAACCGCCGAGATCGCAGGAAACTATGTGAACAAAGGGAAACAAATCGCGGTACAAGGCTCATTTAAAATTGAAACCTGGACAGATCGTAATACAGGGAACTTGCGATCGCGCCCCATTATCAGAGTCGAGCGCTTACAATTGTTGGGTTCAAAAAGAGATAGTGACTCTGACTCGGTAGGTGGTTATCCTGGCGGGGCAAGTGGCTATCCAGAATAATCGAAATCAGAAATAGGAATGAAGGATGAGGCAGTTAGCAGGTTAAAGATATTCAAGGGAAATAGTCTGTGGGTAATCTGCTTGCTCTTGGCAGCAGTGATTCTTTACACTGCTGGGATAGGAGACTTGCCCCTCAGAGATTGGGATGAAGGCATCGTGGCGGGAGTCGCCCGCAATATTTGGCGGGCTGAACCAGGTAGTCAAACTTGGCTCTATCCCACGATCAACTATGGAGATCCTTACTGGAACAAACCCCCGTTAATTCACTGGCTAATTGCCCTGAGTTATAGACTGTTTGGGGTCAGCGAATGGAGTACTCGCCTCGTTCCTGCGCTTTTATCCGCCTGCGCTGTTCCTTTGGTATATTTAATTGCCAGAGAGCTTTTGTTTCCTCCCTCCACAGCGATTTTTAGCGCCTTAGTCTATCTAACTCTATTGCCCATCACCCGTCATGGTCATTTAGCGATGCTGGATGGGGCGATCGCCTGTTGGTTTTGTTTAGGGGTCTGGTGCTTGTTGCGGGGTCGAAAAGATTATTCCTGGCTGCTGGGAACGGGAATCGCCCTGGGGATGATCTGTCTTACCAAAGGAGTAATGATGGGGGTCTTGTTAGGGGGGATTCTGTTGCTCTTTGTTGCTTGGGACAGTCCTAAATTATGGCGTACCCCTTATCTCTGGGCTGGTTTGCTGTTGGGAGTCATGCCAGCGATCGCGTGGTATTGTCTCCAGTACTTTCATTACGGAACAGAGTTTCTGGGCATAAGTTTGGGAGATCAAACCTTTAAACGCATTTGGTCGCCCATTAGCACCATCGAGGGTTCTCCTTGGTACTATTTGCTGGAAATCGCTAAATACAGCCTGCCTTGGCTCATATTTCTGCCCCAGGGGGTTAAGTTGGCGTGGAATAATCGTCATTTGAGTTGGGGGAAGTTAACTCTAATTTGGGGAGTTATTTACTTACTGGCAATCTCTCTGATGAAAACTAAATTGCCCTGGTATGTTATGGCTTTTTATCCAGCCTTCTCTTTACTGGTAGGGATGAGTTTAGGTAAGCTCTGGCAAAATACTCGGCACAATCAGCAGTCAGAGATTACTCCGCGCTACAAGCACGGAGCCTGCTCTGACCGTTGGTCAGCTTACTTTTACCAGATATCCCTGAGTTTTATTGCCCTAATTTGCTGCTTAGGCAGTGGCTATTATGGCTTTATCGCCCCAGAGCCTCAAACGGACTTAGCTCTAATCCTATTAGTTGCTGGAATTAGTTTTACGGTGGCAGCAGCATTACTCTGGCGACACCAGCGTTACTTTATGTTAGTTATGGCGGGTGGATTCTATCTCGCTTTATTGATGCTCTTTAATTCGAGCTATTGGCTGTGGGAATTAAATAATGATTTTCCCGTTAAACCAGTAGCGGCAGTACTGCAAGGGCGAACACCTCCTCTGGCGAAAATATATACCAACTATCCTTATTTCCGTCCTTCTCTGGACTTTTATAGCGATCGCATTGTAATTCCTCAGTCCAATGAACAACTAAAATCGTTGTGGCAATTATCAGACACTCCTTATTTTCTAATTAATTCAGATATATTACCCGTCCCCCAGCTAAAAGACCAAGAAGTTCTGGGGAGTGGTGTATCATGGCAACTGATTACTCGCCCCAGCAACTGAAAGCATGAATCTGAGAAGTCAAAGAGAGAAAGAAAGTGTTGACTACACCAACATTTATCAGAATAGTGAACAATGGCATCAAAACTTTGCTCATGTGTTCCAATGTCCCAACAGCCTCAGACATGAAAAAACCCTCCAAGAATTACTGACTCTCCATGTTCCTGAAAAAAGAGTTCTGGATATTGGTTGTGGCTATGGGGGCAGTTCTCTAGATTTATTGCAACAGCAAGCCAGTTATGTTCATGGGATTGACATCTCAGAAAGATTTATTGCCTCTGCCCAAAGTTTTGCTCAAGTCAACCGCTTAGACTTCGATCTCCACGATATTTCCCAACCCTTGCAAGGGAATTATGACGTTATTTTTGGTCGGGCGATTCTGCACCATTTAGATTACCAAGAAGTTTTGAGCAGACTCTATCGGGATAATCTCAATCCTGGAGGAGTGATGATTTTCATGGAACCTCTCGGTTCAAATTTATTACTGAGACTATATTGGCAATTTGCTAAGGATGCCCATACTCCCGATGAAAAACCCTTTATGCGCCAAGATTTGCATTGGTTACAGCGACAATTTAGCCAGTTCACCTTCATTCCCATCAACTACTTTTCTTTGCTATCGGGGATCTTGTCTTCCAAAATATTCAGCCGTCCCGACAACCTATTAATGAAAATTAGTGATATTCTGGATACCAAATTAGCGATGGTTAGCTATTTGCAGCCCAATTATCGTCAAGCCATCTTTGTAATTAGTAAAGTAATTTAGTAAGTAACTAGCTGTGGAATTAAAATATGCCCTAGTCCACGAGTGGCTGACCCCGAAAGCGACTGGAGGCTCGGAGCTAGTAGTCCAAGAAATATTGAACCATGTCGATGCTGATTTATACGCTCTCATTGATTTTGAGTCGAGTAATCCTCAGAGCTATCTTTATCAGCGAGCCATCACCACCACCTTTCTCCAGCATTTCCCCCTGGCTCGTAATGGTGTCCAGAAATATTTACCCCTGCTACCTATTGCCATCGAACAGCTAGACCTGAATCAATATGATGTTGTTCTGTCTTCTTCCCATGCTGTTGCCAAAGGAGTTTTGACCAATCCTCATCAATTACATATTTGCTACTGTCATACTCCAATGCGTTATGCTTGGGACTTAACTTTTGATTATCTGCAAGGCGATCGCCAGGGACAAGGAATAAAAGGTTTGATTGCCCGCTATATTCTCCATCGAATGCGGGAGTGGGATGTCATTTCCGCTAATCGAGTGGACTATTTTATTGCTAATTCCCAGCACACCGCTAAACGTATTTGGCGCTGTTATCGTCGTCCTGCCAAGGTCATTTATCCGCCAGTTAATCTGAAAAAATTTGATTTTCAGCCAGAAAAAGCCGATTTTTATCTGACAATTTCTCGTTTAGTAAGTTATAAACAAATATGCTTAATCGTCAAGGCGTTTAATCAACTCAAAAAACCCCTGGTAATTATTGGTGCAGGCTCACAATTATCAGAAATACGTCAACTAGCAGAGTCCCATGTCCAAGTTTTGGGTTGGCAACCCGATCATATTGTTCAGGAGTATATAACCAAAGCCAAAGCTTTTGTGTATGCCGCCTGTGAAGATTTCGGTATTGCTCTAGTGGAGGCTCAAGCCTGTGGTACACCAGTCATTGCTTATGGTCAGGGAGGAGCGTTAGAAACAGTTAAAGATATTCGTCAATGCCCTGAAGATGGTACAGGTTTATTGTTTGAAACCCAGCAACCAGAAGCTCTCGTGGCAGCGGTGGAGAGTTTTGAACAGCTACAGCCTCAAATCAAGCCAGAGAATTGTCGTTTACAGGCTAATCAGTTTAGCCCAGAGGCTTTCCAGCAGTCCTATTTACAATATATTGAGGATTGCTATCAAGAGTGGCGATTGGGTGACCCCCAGGCTTCGCGATCGCCATAAAAATGAAGATTCTGTCGATCTCTAAATTGACAAATAGCAGTCAATTACAGCTTGATAGATTTATCATTGTAACGGTGTGGTGTGATGTATTAAGGAGTAAGATGACTGCTAACAGCCAACTTGTTTCCGTCAAGATAGTGCAGGGACTAATTAGAAAGAGCGGTCAAGCTTTATTCAATTCTCAGGGATTGAAATTACCTCCCTTTATCTTAAACGGAAATTTTTACAAACGAATATTTGATATAGTTTTTGCCTTATTGGTACTAACTATATTTTCTCCCCTGTATTTGATGTTGATCATTGTGGTTGCTCTCAATTCTCAAGGGCCAGTATTTTATGTCCAAAAGAGAATTGGCCAGCATTATCAGGCTTTTAACTGCATTAAATTCAGAACTATGGTGCATAACGCTGACCAAGCATTAGAAACCATCATGGAAGATTCGGCTCAAATGCGTCAGGAGTTTAAAGCAAGCTTTAAACTCAAACAAGACCCCCGAATTACTAAAATGGGTCAGTTTTTGCGCTTGACCAGTCTTGACGAACTACCACAATTTTGGAATGTTTTAAAGGGAGAAATGAGTGTGGTGGGGCCCAGACCTCTAGTGCCAGAAGAACTACCTAAATATGGACGAAAAATCAATACCGTACTGCAAATTAAACCAGGCATTACTGGACTATGGCAGGTTTCGGGAAGAAACGATATTCCCTACCCCAAAAGAGTTCAGATCGATGTTTATTATGCCAATAGTCATAATTGGCTGATGGACTTATGGATTATCTATAAAACCATTGGTGTCATCTTATTTCCCCGTAATAATGGTGCTTACTAGAAATTAATTGCTAGATGTTTTGATGAGTTTTGACGAGGGTTGTAAGATTAAATATATATTGGGTTGTATTTTATTATCGATGTATTATGGTGGCAAAAACCGCATAAAATAGTACTCAACGGCAATAATTAACAGGTAAAGATTTTAGATATATGAGTGAACATAAGGTAGCTTTGATCACTGGCATCACGGGTCAAGACGGTTCATATTTGAGCGAGTTTTTATTGGATCAAGGTTATGAGGTTCATGGGATTATTCGTCGGACTTCCACTTTCAATACCGATCGCATTGACCACATTTATATCGATCCTCATGATCCTGAAGCAAAGTTATTTCTGCACTACGGCGACTTGACCGATGGTACTACCCTCAGAAGGATTCTAGAACAGGTCAAACCGAGCGAAATCTATAACTTAGGCGCGCAGTCTCACGTTCGGGTTAGTTTCGATTCTCCCGAATATACCGTTGATTCTGTAGCGATGGGGGCTTTACGGATTCTCGAAGCGGTGAGAGATTATCAACAACGTACTGGAATTGAAGTCAGATTTTATCAAGCTGGCTCATCAGAAATGTTTGGCAAAGTCATTGAAGTTCCCCAAAAAGAAACCACTCCTTTCTATCCCCGTAGTCCCTATTCCTGTGCGAAAGTTTATGCTCACTGGCAGACCATTAACTACCGCGAATCCTACGATTTGTTTGCCTGCAACGGTATTTTGTTTAACCATGAATCTCCTCGTCGTGGTGAAACCTTTGTGACTCGCAAGATTACTCGCGCCGTGGCTAGAATTGTCGAAGGCACTCAACAGAAGCTTTATTTGGGTAATCTAGATTCCAAAAGAGATTGGGGCTATGCAAAAGACTATGTGAGAGCAATGTGGCTGATGCTACAGCAAGAGCAACCCGATGATTACGTTGTCGCCACAGGAGAGACTTATGAAATCAAAGAATTTCTCGATATTGCCTTTGGTCACGTTAATCTAGACTGGCACGATTATGTCGCCTTTGATCCGCGCTATCTGCGCCCAGCAGAAGTAGATCTCTTAATTGGTGATCCCACTAAAGCGAAAGAAAAACTAGGCTGGAAGCCATCAGTTACCTTTGAAGAACTGGTCAAACTAATGGTGAATGCTGATTTAATCAATCTCAACCTGCCGACTCCTGATGGCAGCAAGGAGGTAGATGCCACTCTAAATCGTCGTAATTTTGCCACGATTGTCGATTAAGTTAGCTATAAGCCCTTCGGGTTCGACATTTTGCGACGCGAAGCTAGTCCTTTAGGGCAAATGTCTCACTATAAGCTTTTCTCATTCTTCATCATTTAGTAATGCTCAGTTTACAAGACAAAAATATCCTGGTAACAGGGGGCAATGGTTTTCTCGGTAAGCAGGTAGTCCGTCAGCTATGCCAAGCTGGAGCGAGTAAAGATCGCATCTTTATTCCGCGATCGCGAGAACTAGACCTCTGTAAGTGGGAAAATTGCCAAAAGGCAGTCCAAAAGCAGGACGTGGTGGTACATTTAGCTGCTCACGTGGGGGGGATAGGTTTAAATCGCGAAAAGCCCGCTGAACTATTTTACGACAATTTGATGATGGGGACGCAGTTAATTCATGCTGCCTATCAAGAGGGTGTGGAAAAGTTTGTTTGTGTTGGCACGATTTGCGCCTATCCTAAATTTACTCCCGTACCGTTTAAGGAAGATGACCTGTGGAATGGTTATCCCGAAGAAACTAATGCTCCCTATGGCATCGCCAAGAAAGCTCTGTTGGTTCAACTAGAAGCCTATCGTCAACAATATGGTTTTAATGGGATTTATCTTTTGCCCGTTAATCTCTATGGCCCTGAAGATAATTTTGATACCCGTAGTTCCCATGTGATTCCTGCCTTAATTCGCAAGGTTCATGAAGCACAGCAGCGAGGAGATGAACAGTTGCCTGCCTGGGGTGATGGTAGTCCCACTCGTGAGTTTCTCTATTCTACTGATGCTGCACGGGGGATTGTGATGGCAACTCAGAATTATGACGAACCTGAACCAGTCAATTTGGGTACGAATCAGGAAATTAAGATCAAAGAATTGGTGGAAACTATCTGTGAGCTAATGGGTTATGAGGGAGAAATCGTTTGGCAAACTGACCAGCCGAATGGACAACCCCGTCGTTGTTTGGATACCCAAAGAGCCAAGGAAAAGTTTGGCTTTGTCGCCGAAACAGAATTTCGCCAAGGCTTAAAAAACACGATCGCATGGTATCGTCAACATGCAGTTGCAGTTTAGAGAAAAATTAGAGGAAGAATCAATGGCAACCATCAACGATAATTATCTCAAACTTAAAGCAGGGTATTTGTTCCCTGAAATTGCTCGCAGAGTTAGTGCTTTTGCAGCGGACTATCCTGACGCACCAATCATTAAGCTCGGTATTGGCGATGTCACCGAACCTTTACCCGCCGCCTGTCGTGATGCGATCATTGAAGCGACGAAAGAAATGGGCGATCGCAATACCTTTAAAGGTTATGGCCCAGAACAGGGATATCTCTGGTTGAGGGAAAAAATTGCTCAACAAGACTTTCAAGCTCGTGGTTGTGAGATAGATGCGTCGGAAATCTTTATCTCAGATGGATCTAAATGTGATTGTGGTAATATTCTCGATATTTTTGGCAATGATAATAAAATTGCGGTTACCGATCCTGTTTATCCCGTCTATGTCGATACCAACGTCATGGCAGGACATACAGGAGAGGCTCAAGATGGTAAATACGAGGGTTTAGTTTACCTCCCCATTAGTGCCGAGAATAATTTTACCGCTGAAATCCCCCAAGCAAAAGTAGATTTAATCTATCTTTGTTTCCCGAATAATCCCACGGGAGCAACAGCTACCAAAGAACACCTCCAAGCTTGGGTAGATTATGCCAAACAACATGGCTCATTAATTCTCTTTGATGCGGCTTATGAAGCCTTTATCACCGATCCCGATTTGCCCCACTCAATTTACGAGATTCCAGGGGCGAAAGACTGCGCGATCGAGTTCCGTTCATTCTCGAAGAATGCTGGCTTTACGGGGACTCGTTGTGCCTTTACTGTAGTTCCCCAAAACTTGATGGGTAAAGCCAAAGATGGTTCTGATGTCAAAATCTGGCAACTCTGGAATCGTCGTCAATCTACTAAGTTCAATGGCGTATCTTATATCGTGCAGCGGGGAGCAGAAGCAGTTTATTCGGCAACTGGACAGGCACAAATCAAGGAATTAGT
>JBEANW010000509.1:0-11010 GCA_041165225.1 Cyanobacteriota bacterium
ACCTTTGGCGACATGACAGAAAAAGCTACAGACTATCTACAGGCAGGTGTCAATAGAGTTTGGTTAGTAGATACTAAATCCAAGAGCATCACCGTATTTTATCCTGATATCTTACCCAAAACTTTTCGTGGAACATCAGTTATCACAGATGAGTTACTTCCAGAATTAGCAACTACTCCCCAGGAGATTTTTCAACAAGCGGGATTAATCTAAAAAACGAGATCGACTTTTCCCCAACTCCGAACTCCTAATTCCGAACTCCTAATTCCGAACTCCGAACTCCGAACTCAGACTTTTAGTTGCCGATGCTCCTGCTTGCTGTAATTTCCGAGTCATCTGTAACCCAATTACCGAGATGGTCAACCATTGTCCCAGAAGGGTCAAAGCGATCGCACTGGCAGAAACATACTCCGTAGCTGCAATGGGTACAAAACTCCACAGCCAAACTTGAGGAAAGCTTTGGAGGGTAATCTCCGCCAATCCCAAGGCAATGGGGGGCAAGACAATCATTGATGCTACCGTCACGATTGACCAGACGGCTCTTTTGCGGTTTTTAATTGTGAGGAGAAATTGCGCGATTATCCCATAGAGCAAAATACTCGTGGCACTCAGAGCAAATCCCCAGAAAATGGCTTGTTTGTTTTCAGGCAGAATGATGTAGATAGAAGGGGTAATAAAGGTAATAGCGATCGCTAAATTAATCGCCAAGGCGACGCTTGAAGGGCTATTGTTCCCCAAGACTAGTTCTTTCCAGAGAGAATTGCCTTTCCCTGTCTGATGACGATAACGCGCCCAATCATAGAGGGTTTGACGGTGAGGGCTGAGGGCAAAGATTAGTCCTAAACCAAATAAGCCGAGACAAACTTGTAAGGCCATAAAATTGCTACTGATGTGATCGGTATTGTTGACGGGCAGATCTCCAGGAAAATTGGGAGCATCTGGTTGCAGGGTAAAACCCAGAGCCATCAGAGTTACCCAAGCGGTGAGCCAATAGCTATGAACCTTGCTGAGGATAGTAGCTTCAGGATTATGAAAACGGCGTTTTAAGATTGACCAACACCAATATGTCCACAGACTAAAGTTGAAGAAGATCAAGCCGATGCCCATCGAGGCTTTTGTCCATAAAGCTTGCCCATAAAATGATAATTCTCCTAAATTGTCTAGGGTCAAAAAATTAATGCTGCCGAAGGTTAATTGAGCAGCGTCAATTAAGTAAGTTAACACTGTACCTGGATTAAAGATCATCATCCAAGACAAAAAATTGTCTAGGGGCAAATAGCTATTAAATAGAGCCGTAGTGGAAAATGCCAGAGTCAATCCTATTAAACTAGTGGCTAACCAAGATTTGATGCCCACTCCGCCAATCCCGAACAAACTCCAGAGCAACGCCAGGGAGTAGAAAAAACCGCAGCTAGCCAAGATCGTAAAATCAAAAGCCAGAATTAAAGTTAAGGGAATGTGTGCCTGTAAACCCGCTACTAAGTGCAAAGGAAACAAGCAAGCGATCGCTGTATAAAGTAGGATCGGGACTCCCAGAATTTTGCCACATAAAATACTGCTGGCGGATTGAGGAGTCAGGCGAATGAAGTTTAGCGTGCCTCGTGCTTCTTCTTGCACCATGTCGGCAATCAGCAGGTAAGTACCGACTACCAGCAAAGCAAAAATACTAATAATACTGAGAATAATCAATAAATCTAGCCACCACAGTTGCCAGTTAATGACCCAATTACCTGCCTCATTTAGGTTATAACAGAGGTCATTTCCCAACTCATTGTAGATCATGGTCATGGCATAGCGACCACATTGAAGTTCTGTTTTGTCCAGATTGGGTAATTGTCCTAGAAGGAAAATGACTGCCATGAACTGAGCAATTACGGCGATCGCCACGGCGATCACGACATTTCTAGTTTTGAGCTTGCCTTGAATCTCTCGAAACCACTGGGGATTAATTTCTAAAAGAGTTGACCAGAGAGAACTTGGGGAGCGAAAGAGTCTGATATTTTGGTTCATAATCTTGATTTATCTAAGAAGTCTGTTGATGTCCTAGTTTGAGAAAGATTGATTCGAGATCTTCTTGGCTGGGGTGAAATTCTGTGAGGGGAATATCCGCTAGAATGAGCGATCGCAATAGTTCGGCGCAATCTGATGCTCCTCCCTGAAAGTCAATCTTGAGGCGATGATGATCAATTACCTCCCAAGTGTTTACTAAGGGATGACGACTTAGTTGCTGTTGCAACACCTCCATCTTACCCAAAGTAGCCAGGGTAATTTGAGGACGAGATAATCTTTGATATAGTTCGGCTAAAGTACTACTTTCCACTAAAAAGCCTAACTCCATTATGCCCACGGAAGTACAGAGTTCAGCTAAATCACTGAGAACATGGGATGAAATCAGAATCGTCATCCCTGCTTCCTGCAAAACTTTGATAATTTGCCGAAATTGCTGTCGAGCAATGGGATCTAAACCTGAAACAGGTTCATCTAATAGCAGCAGAATCGGCTCATGAATAATAGTCCGAGCCAGACTTAAACGCTGCTTCATTCCCCGTGAGAGAGTAGCAATCAGACTGGTACGTTTATTTTCTAACTGGACTAATTCCAGTACTTCCTGGATACGACGACTGCGTCTTGGCTGTTTCAACAGATATAGTCGAGCAAAATAATCTAGATAATCCCCCACGGTTAAATCATCGTAGAGAGGAAAATCATCGGGAAGATAACCAATGCGCTGTTTCAACACAGGATTAGAATCATCCCGCAAGAGGCGATCGCCATGAAGATATATTTCACCTTTGGTGGGTTCTTCTGCCGCTGCCAACATTCTGATTAAGGTTGTCTTACCCGCACCGTTGGGGCCAATTAAACCGTATACTTCCCCTGCCTTCACTTCCAGATCAAGATCATTAACTGCCATATAGCCTTCAAATCTTTTAGTTAAACCGTAGGCAGCGATCGCTAATTCCTTCATAACTTTACGATTAATTAGCTTTGTTCGTTAGATCAATGGTAACAATTAAGCTGGGATTGCCAAATGTCTTAGAAATAGCGACAATTGACAAAGCATGACTAGTATTATCAATCCTTAACTATGGTTTATCAAACAGTTGCCCAAGCATTAGGATTAAACAAACCAGCCGATACGACTCTAGAGCTGATTGGATTGACTCGTGAAGGTATACCTAGATCAGCGATCAATACCCTAGCAAGTTCATTACATATATCAATTCCTGACTTAACTCATTATCTGCACATTTCAGAAAGAACTTTACAGCGGTATAGTCCAGATAAAAATCTTTCCATTGAACTATCAGACCGCTTACTACAAATTGCTAAAGTTTACAGTAAAAGTTTGGACGTATTTGAAGATCCAGAAATAGCTGTGAACTGGTTAAAGCAGCCCAATATCCCCTTAGGTAATCTTGCCCCAATTACTTATTTAGACACCTCAAGCGGAGTTGAAATAGTTCTTGACGAACTGACTCGGATTGAATATGGGGTTTTCTCATAAAATGCTGCTGTATCGAATTTCCAAGACTAAATACGCAGAGGATCTAAGTGGCGAAGGGGCAAGAAGAGCAGGCGGTCGCTGGAATCTCAAAGGAACAGCAGTAGTTTATACTGCCGATTCCACTGCTTTGGCAACCCTAGAAATGTTAGTACATTCTTCCCTTAATTTAGTTCCTAAAAATATGTCTATTGTCACCATCAATTTACCCGAAGCAGTATCGATAACCACTATTAAAATACAAGACTTACCTGATAAGTGGGCTACTTATCCTGCTCCCATAGAGTTGGCTAAAATAGGAACAGATTGGACAATAAGACAACAAGCGATCTCTCTTTGTGTTCCTTCTGCCGTTACTCCAGCAGGAGAAGGAAGAGACTACATTTTGAATCCTCTTCATCCGAATTTTAAGCAAGTCGAAATAATTCAAATTGAACCATATTTATTCGATAGTCGATTGTTTGCCAGATAACATTTTACCAACAAGGTTTTCAGAAGACATTAGTTTAGCTAGCCCCCGACGTGAATTCCTGGCCGCAGTTCGGGATCAGGTTCTGCCCTCCGCAACACTTCGCGAGTTACGATCGCCGTGTCTCCTTCGCCAAACAACAAAAATCGCAGTAGATATTGCACAGGATTGCCTTCAGCCCAACCAAAGTAGGCATGGGGTAGTTTTTTAGTACGGTTTCTGATCTGGAGCAAGATCGCAGCGATCGCATTCGGTACAGCAGGCCCTTGAGCGCGGAGAATGCGACAATCACCAATTTGTACTCCTGTGACATAAACTGTTTCGATAAAATCCGAAGCGTCGGCAATCTTGACTTCTAAAAATAAAATTGGCTCTGAAGGAGAAAGATGATTATCGATCCGCACTTCTTTTTCTTTGGCGATATATTCTGCTTCGTCTCCTGCGTTCCGACGATGGGCAATCAATCTAATTGTAGGTTGGCTTTCCTCGCTGATAAAACGTTTAGCAGTATCGTCCCATTCAACTTGGTCTACTCTTAGTTCAGTCGATCGCCAGACTCTAGAGATCAATGAAGTGGCAACAATTGCGCCAATAAAAAACATGGCGATTTTGACCCCATCTGGTCTTTCAATGACGTTGGCAATCGTAGTGTAAATGAATACTACAGTAATCAAGCTAAAGATGATCACGCCCCATTTGTTGGAGGTTCGGCGACTGCGATCGCGCAGCGGGGGCGAAGCCCCATCGCGAACGGAAAGAGTCACAGCATAAGCAGCAGAACTCATTAAGACTAATACCCCTGTAGCATAAGCACCACCCTGAGCATCGACATCGGCATTAAACAGAATTGTGACGGCAAAAGAGATCGCCAAGAAGACTAAGACCAGGGGTTTTCTTTTTCTCGCCCAATCAGGAGCCATGCCATATCGAGGTAGATAACGAGGCACAATATTGAGCAATCCTGCCATTGCCGATGCCCCCGCAAACCAGAGAATCGAGATCGTACTCAGGTCGTAGATCGTGCCAAAAGTATTGCCTAGATAATGATGACTCAAATAAGCCAGAGCGCGTCCATTGGCTGCTCCTCCTGGTTGAAATTCCGCTGGCTCAATCAAGAGGGTGGTCACCATACTGCTTAAAAACAAGAAGAAACTCATGGTTACGGCTGCTACCGTCAGTAGATTGTGAGTATTATGAATTCTTCCTCGCGGATCTCCTTCGGTGTCACTGAAGCTTCCTTTAACTAGAGGCATCACAGCTACGCCAGTTTCAAAACCCGACAGTCCTAATGCCAACTTCGGAAACAACAAGGCAGCAATGCCGATCATTACCAAAGGATTACCATGAGCTTGAAAAAGGCTATCTTTCCAAGCGGTAATAATTGAAGGATCTTGCAATATCTGTTGGATGCCAACGCTAATTACTACCAAGTTTAATGATAAATAGGTAATTACTAAGAAAACAGCAATGGCGATCGCATCTTCAAACCCTTTAAGAAAAACAGCTCCGAGTAAGGCAATTAAAATCAAGGTCAAGCTGAGGTTTTTATCTTGTAGAAACTCTGGAATCAAAGGATTTTCCACAATGTGCGCTGTAGCATCGGCAGCGGAGAGAGTAATGGTAATAATAAAATCCGTCGCGACAAAACCCAGTAAGAATAAAACTAATAATTTACCTTGCCACCAACTCATCAGATTCTCTAACATGGCGATAGAACCTTCCCCTTTAGGGCTGAGGCTTGCCACTCGGCGATAGATAGGTAACGCGCCAAATAATGTTAATAAAATTAAAATTAAAGTTGCAATGGGCGATAATGCCCCTGCTGCCAAAGCAGCTATTCCAGGTTGGTAACCGAGAGTGGAAAAGTAATCAACTCCTGTTAAACACATTACCTGCCACCAGGGATGAGTTTGATGGTGTTTTGTTTCACCTTGCTGTTTATCTTTGAGCAACCAAAGACTAAACCGCCTGCGATATTTTCTCCAGAGCATATATTAGGCAACCTAAATTATACGAGTAAAAATTATAAAAAAAAGTTGGGGGAGGTAAGTGTTACGAATTAATTCTTAAGAACAGGCTATCTTAAAATAGCAATTATATTCACCGCTGATTAAGTTGAATTATGTTTGGAAAATCACCCCGCGAACCCCAAAAGCCCACTATGTCTGATTTAACAGACATTAAACTGTCGCCCCCTACCCCAGTTAATTTAACCCCTCCTCAAGATACTCGATTACAGACAGAAGAAGTTATCGCCGAAAAAGAGCTGATTTCTACGGTAGAGAGAGTTAGTCGGATTGTCTCACCTTACTTTATTGCGATCGTCGGATTGGCTCTATATGAAAACAATTTTCTGATCGGGACAATTTTAATTGTCCTCGGCATACTCTCTTTGCTCAAGGTTTCGACCAATGATGTAGGCAATTTTCTCGAATGGCTAAAAAACTTTTTAGGCTTGAAGTAAAGGGGCTTTGCCCTAGCTGTAAGCTTAATTAGAAGAGGTTTTGCCCCGAAAACAGACTAGGGCGGCGATCGCTTCTGCCAAAATACTAATCAGACGATAGAATGCCACGGCAGTGATTTCCGTGGGAAACTGGGTATTATCTAGCAGTCCATAGGCAGTAACTTCAAAGATTCCTAGTCCTCCTGGTGCGCCTGGGACAATTAGACCCAATAGCCAAGCAAAACTAAAGGCGGAAAATAGTTGGGGAATTTGCTGCCAGGTTACTGTTTGTAGTGCCACAAAGGTCAGAATAAAGCCGATTCCCCGTAAGATGACAAAGCCCATTTCCCCCACAAAAGGTGCAAGGGGATATTTAGTTAGTTCTATTGCATCGGCGGCGGTTGCGTCGGCCTTATTTTTGCTACGGCTCAAACGATGTAAGAGAATATTCAGAATCCGTGGCTGAATACCCATCAGGATTGCCCCTAAAGCAGCTAGTTGGAACCAGATCTGCCGATCCCAGGTAATTGCGTTCCCTAAAGTACTACTAACTAAGCCGATCAGTAGGGCTGCTGCTGCCATTAATAACGGCTCTAACAGCACGCTGAGAGTGGCTGCCCCCCTAGATCCACCTTTTTGCCCTACGGCGGTAATTCTGCCGTAAAAGTGCCAGATATTGCCAGGAGAATATTTAGCGATGTTGGTGACTAGATATACCCTGATGCCTTCTGCTACCCCCAAAGGCTGCTTAAAGATCGCCAGAATCCAAGTCCAGACCCAACCAGACCAAACATGGGCAATGATCGTGACGATCACAGCGATCGCTAGCATCCCCCAGCCATTAGCATCCACTCGAATGGCAGCAACTTCAGCAAAGCGATCTTTGACGGTTTTAACCAGAAAGAACAAAACCCCTCCCAGAATAAACCACCGCAGATAAGGCTTAATCCGAGCAAGTATTTCTTTCATTTATGGTAGTCTTGATTAACTAAATACCCAACTTAGATTCAATTCTAGCGAGAGAATTAGTGGCAGCTTCCCAATCAGGCTTTAACTCTACTGCTTTTTGATAATATTCCCTAGCAGTATTATACTGGGTGAGATATTCGGCGACAGAACCCTTGCCATACCAAGCTTCATAGTATTCGGGGTCGATGGCTAAGGCTTGGTTATAGGAATTGGCTGCTTGGTCATACAGTTTACTCGCTTTCTGGGTATTGCCCAACCCAATTAGAGCAGGTAAGTATTCAGGTTTAATTGCCAAGGCTTCATTATAAGCCTCCATCGCCTGTTGATATTTTTTTTGTTGATAGTATACTTTCCCCAAATTATTCCAAGGTACAAAACTACGATTGGGGTCTAGCTGGACTGCTTTTTTAAAATCGGCAATGGCGCGATCATACTCCATCATGCCAGTGTAAGCTTCTCCCCGATTATTCCACAGCCAGATATTCTGAGGCTCAATTTTAATTGATTGGTCATAAGCTGCGATCGCTGCATCGTATCTTTCGAGGCTATAGAGGGTTAAGGCTTTACAGTTCCATAATTGGGGACTTTGATAGCGTCTTAAAGCTGTGCTACAGGTTTGTAACGCTCCTTGATAGTCATTTAGTTGTCGTTGCGCCTTCGCTTTCTTGAGCCATACCTGCTCAAAGTTTCTAACTTGTCCCCTGGTGTTGGGTAATTTTTTTAGTCCATTGTCATAGTATTCAATTGCCTGTTGAAACTGATTTGCTTCTAATTTGAGATCACCTTTGTAAAATTCCAGAATTGCCACCCGTTGCGCCCATTGAGCCATGCCAATTACAATCCCTAAAATCAGGATCGGCGCAATTAAAAAATATTTATATAGACCTCTAAATCTGGACTTGTGCTTGATTTTTTTCAAGTCTTTGAGAACCCGAGGCAGGGATTGATATCGCTGATTGCGATCCAGGCAAATCATTTTATCGAGAATTTTGGCAAAGTTGGGGCTAATTCTGGCTTTACGATGCCAGAGAACCTCCCCTGTACGGGGGTTTTTCTCTAGGTTTTGGGGGGAAGTTCCTGTTAAGACATGAATCGCTGTCATCCCCAAGGCGTAGATGTCACTGGGGCAAGTTGCTCGACCAGCAATTTGTTCTGGGGGAACATATCCCGCCTTACTATTGGGAATTGAGTTAACGGCTTGGTTAACGAGACTAAAATCGACTAAAGTGACTTTACTGCTATCGTTGCGCTTGATTAAGCTGGAGGGCTGAATATTGCCATGAATAATCTGCTGACGATGAAACGGATTGAGGGCAATGACAGTGCTAATTAAAATATCAATCACTTCAGCTTCCGAGAGAATAAATTGATCCTCTACAGTTTGAGCTAGATTCTTCCCCTCGATATATTCTTGGACAATGAAAATTTGCGATTCATCCACAAAATACTCAATGACTTTCGGCGTTCTTTGCTCTTTATCAGCGATCGCCAGGTCACTAAACCCAGTCATAATTTCTTGGGTAATGGTCGAGAGGGAAGAAAGTTGAGAATTTTGTACTTTGAGGATTTCTAGATAATAGCGACCTCCAGACTGATCCAGGCTTTCCACTACATAGGAATTGATGTCTTTGGCACCTCCTAAGTATTTAACCATTTGGTACTTACCACCAATGGTCTTGCCAATCATTTGCAACGGTTCTAAATCTTGTAGTACTTCGCTAGCGCTCTGATAACGTTGGGAAGCACTATCCGCCGTCATCCGATTGACAATTTTGAGAAAAGCTTCACTAATCGCGATCTTTTGATTCCAAGAGATAGTGCCTTCAGGTTCCGCCATCTCCCATTCTGTGGGAGACTTGCCTGTCATGCCAAAAATAACGGTTTTGCCTAAAGCATAGATATCGCTACTGTAGACTGGTTTACCATTGTTTTGCTCTGGAGGCATATATCCAGGAGTCCCAATAATCTGGGTTTGTACCTTCTGCTTGGTAGAGTCAAAAGCCATCGTGCCGATTTCTTTAACTGCCCCAAAATCGATCAGAATCATTCTGCCATCTTCTTTGCGTCGAATTAAATTTGATGGCTTAATATCGCGATGAATAATACCCTGATAATGGACTGATTTGAGAATACCTAAAATATCAACTAAAAAACTAATGGCATTAGTTTCATTGAGAATTTGGCGATGAACTTCTTGCTCAAATTCTTCTCCTTCAATAAACTCTAAAACTAGATAAAACTGCTGGTTTTCTTCAAAGTGACCAATGAATTCAGGAATTTGGGGATGTTTTCCCAGCCATTGTAAAACCATTGCTTCTGTTGCCAACCGTTCTTTGGCACTAGTCCAAACAGAAGGACTATTGAACTTTGGCTGCAATTGTTTAACAGCACATTTTACTTGGGTTGCCGACTGTCTATCTGAGGCTAAATAAGTCGTAGCAAAGCCACCACTACCAAGTTCTCGAATAATATCAAATCTGTGGTTTAATAAATCTCCTGTCTTGAGCGCCTTATAACCATACTCGCTCTTTTGTTCAGCAGAAGAGTCTTGGGATTGGGAGATGGGAATAGTAAAGTCTGAGTCTGACATGACATATCTGGACGCAAGATTTTTAAATTGTAGCGAACATTGAGAAGAGATTAAACGAATCCTAATTACTACTGCTAACGGTAGCATAAAGAAAGAAAAGCTCTTGATTAGTGTAGGAATCTGGTCGCTTTTCAAGACATAAGTCTACACATCACCATAACTAAACTCAGTCGTGGAATGGTATCTCAGAAGACTGTAAATTTACGCTAAGATCTTAGTCTGAACTCAAGGAAAAATTAGCCTTAACCTTAATCAGAGTATACCTTCTAGTTTGACATTTTGTTTTATGAGCTTTATTCGCCAATTTATTCGCCAATATGTAGCGCCTTTGATTGTGCTATTAATTTTCTTAGTCGCCTTATTTGCTGTCAGCATTCGCATTTTTCTCCCTTCAGACATGGCTGCTCCTGCGCCTATTTCTCAAGTAGATTTGAATCTTAATACGGCTCAAAACATTATCGATAGACTCTGGAGTTGAGTTAAGCTCCATGTAGCTTAAGCAAAACTAATGGTGGCTAATTCTGGGTAGGTTTAAAATCAGGAAATATATACGGTACTAACTAATTATTTCTGGCTAATTTTTATTCCTACCATGACTCAAAAGAAAGAAAATGTAATTTTACTATTATCACTACTGATTACCACTGGCGTAATTGCTGGGGGTTTGTGGTGGTTATTTGGCAACAAAAAATCTTTGAATATCTCAGATAATGTCTCTGAAAGCGATCGCCCTGCAATGGTGGAGACTGATGCCGTAGCTAGCAAACCCAGCACGGGGGATGAGATTTTATTTCAGCGGGATCTAAATCCCGAAAAACAAGCTGCTGCTAAGGCGATCGCCTCTCAGAATTATACAGAAGGGTCATCTTTGCTTCAACAATCTTTAAGTAAGCAGCACAACGATCCTGAAGCTTTGATTTATCTGAATAATGCGCGGATCGGCAAGAACCAAGCCTAGAGTATTGCTGTTCCTGTACCGATCTCCACGGAGGAGACTACCGCCAAGGAAATTCTGCGGGGTGTAGCTCAAGCCC